>CAZUXX010000016.1:0-15398 GCA_964624215.1 uncultured Planctomycetaceae bacterium | reverse complement strand
CCGCACGCGGCTCAGCAGTTCCGGCAGGGCGAACGGCTTGGTCATGTACTGGTCCGTCCCGCAGTCGAATGCATGCGCCTTGTCCTGGGAGAGGGTCCGCGCACTGAGCACCATGATGGGCACCTGTGGTGCCCGCTCCCGGATTGCCCGGCAGATTTCGTATCCACTCATCCCCGGCAGCATCAGATCCAGGATGACACAGTCCACTTCGCTCGCGTGCGAATCGAAATACGCGAGGGTGGACGGACCATCCCCGAACACCACCGGTTCGTAGCCCTCCTGTTCGAAATTGAACTGCAGCCCGCGGGCAATAGGCTGCTCGTCCTCCACAATGACGATTCGTGGACGTCGAGCCATTGTCCGTTCCGTTCCAAATCGACTGGCCTCCTGCCGTCCCGGTCGTGGAATCATGTGCCACACCAGACAGGGCTCCTTCCCGGTCCCATTCGGCAGGAACTCTCTCTCAGTGTACAACAGTACGCACCCCGGCTGTGAGAGTGGAGTCACCTTGTTTGTCCCGATTCGTTGCGGTGTGGTGCCTGGGCAAGGCTCTGAAGTCAGAAGGCGGATCGAGACTTCCCCCGCTTCTTGGTCAATTCCCCCCGTTTGTGAGCGCAGCCCGGCTCGTCTCCAGTCATCGCCGTCGGCGGAACGCGCCCCGCTACAGGAAAAAAGACCCGGGCGGAGTGGTGACTCCGCCGGGCCTTCGATCACACAGTCAATCCCGGTTGTTTCGCAGCATGTGCCTCACCGGGTCCCCCCGGGCATGGCAACGCTGCCGGAGACGATCTACTCGCCGTAGACCCGGGTCAGTTCATCCCCCGTCAGCGACTCGGGTGTCGAGTCACTGGTCAGCCGGGCGCGGAAGCGGTGATGACCGCTGCGGGTCCCCTTCACGTGGACGCGGTACGTCACGCTGTTCCCCGGTGCCAGTTCGATCACCGGATCAAACGCCACCGAGTCGACCTGCTGGATCGCACCGACTGGTCCGTGAGCCTTCAGCACAGTCAGCTCCGGCGGAATCTCGCACAGCAGGCTGACCTTGCGTGCCGGTGCCGAACCTTCGTTCTTCACCACGATCTGGTAAGCCGTTTCGTGACCGACTTCCACCGGGTCGTCGAGGTCAACAATGTCCATCGACAGGGACGGGGTCCCTTCCACCGTCGTCGTGAACTGGGTATCCGCGATGGCTCCGTGCTCCGATGTTGACCGCACGAAGTGAGTGAACTGACCGATCTTGTCGGCTCGCATCGTGACTTTCACCTCGGCCGACTCGCCGGTGTTCAGCCGTCCGACGAACCAGTTCAGCAGGCGGTTCGGACGATCGTACTGGGCACCCCGGTCCGACTCGATAACGTCGAACCCGTCGGCGACCTTGATCATCACCCGGACGTTCTCCGTCGTGATTGCCCCGTCGTTTCGCACACGCAGGGTGTAGGTAGCATTGCGGCCGAGGTATCGCAGAGACGGGCCGTCCATCTCGGTCGACAGGCTCGGAGCAATCACGCGGATTTCGCTCGTTGTTTCGCGGAGCAAATCCCCATCCGCCCGTGCCTGAATCTGCACGACGTGTTTGCCACCATTCACTGCCGCCAGAGCCAGCCGCACGCTGCGGCTCTCTCCCGGATTCAGTGAGCCGACATCCATCAGCAGGCGGTCGCCCCGGGCATGTTCGAGCCCCTTCGGAATGACCGCTTCGATCTGCACGTTGGTCGCGATTCCATCGCCGGGGTTCCGGACGATCACGGTCTGCGAGGCAGGTTCACCGACCAGGACTTCCTGCGGTCCTTCGGTCGCCACCTCGATCAAGGGTTCTGCAACCCGCAGGCTCGTCGCCGCACTCCCGCTGAATCGGACGTCGGCCACCGTGTCAAGGTTGCCACGTTCGGTCGGAATCAGCCGGACGTGGATCGTCTGCTCCTGTCCGGGTTCAAGCTGATCGAATCGCCAGGCCAGGTCGACCTGTCCCGTCACGGGAGCCGGGTCCGTCGAGACAATCCGCGCCGAGGCGGGAAACCGTGCGACGACCTCGATTTGCCGGGCCGGAATCAGACCGCTGTTCCGCACCACCAGGTCACATTCACACTCCTGGCCGACGTTGATTCCGCTGTGAGTCACCCACTCCAAAGTGACCTCGGGGGTCTGTGCCTGCCGCTGCTCGCGGGCCGCGACCGCCCCGATCGCAACGGGCCCGGCCTTCACCGTTTCGGCAGCCGTCTGTACGGCAGAGACCTGGACCACGTCGCGCGAGTCCGGCCGGACCGGTGTCACCACGTCGGGACGGGAAGCAGAGCGCACGAACGTGACGTTTCGCGGGCGGTCGTCGGTCTGCTGGCGAACGTACGGACGCGCCGCCGGACCGAACGACTCCACGGCCACCGGCTGGGACAGCAGCGACGCGTTCGACACCTCCGGTGCCGGGGCTGCCTGCGGACCCGGCACTTCAGCCATTCCCGGCAAGGGGCGGCCGAACGAGTCGACCGACGACTGGGGACCAAATCCCCCCGGGCCGGCCGCCACCTGCTCGATCGCATCCCGCTGACCGGGGAGTCGCTCGAATTCCGCATGCACCACCGGATCGGCCGACAGGTTCTCGCCCCGGATCTGGATGATCTCCCCGCGCGCATCCTCCGTGAGGTCGCGGCGGAACATCTGGCTGGCATCCCGGGAGGCCGCCGGAGCTTCCTCAAACAGACTCGAGTAGTTCGGACGCCCCTGGTTGCCCGCAGCACCGGTCTGGGCGCCAAATGACAGAAATGAGCGGCGGGCTTCGCCGGAGGGCGGAGCTGCGCCACCTTGCTCCTGAGCCAATGACCAGGAGACGGTGGCACCGATCGCGCCGCAGGCCGTCAGGGTCCACAGTATCCTTCGCATGACGAATCTCCTTGCCCTACATGGGGCCGACATGAACGGGTGCCGCGGGGGCGCAGACGCGGCTGCCGGTCACCGTCCGGTTCCCGGCAGTCGACAACCGGCGCCGGCGCGAACTCCGCACAAGCCGACGCTCGTCAGGAATATCGGTTCGACCGGTCCCGCGGGGTGAACCATTTGGAGTGATCGCGCCTGCTTTACCGGTTCTGGCGGCGGCGGAACCGGCAATTGATGCCGGTCCCCTCTGGCGGACGATCCTGACGTATGGGAAAACGGCGTCGTCCAGCGAAACCCTCGCACGTGGCGAAGGCGTCCCGGATGCAGGGGCAGCGACGACACCGTGTCCGGAACTCTCGCGAATCAGGACCGCCAGTGGCCGCCGCGACGACCACCTCGCGGGGCGGGTGCTACGTTCACTGACAGAGCGTGCCCGGCTCGACATGCCGCAGCCGATCGGGTGTCGCGTCTGGCCCCGTGCGGACAACTTTCCCCGAGACTTCATTCGCACCGCACTCGCACGAAATCATTCCGGAGATTCCCATGAGTCGACCGCTTCGAGGTCTGGTGTGCGCCGCCGTGCTCGGTTTTGCTGTGTCAGCGCTTTCTGCAGGTGAGGTCGTCCCGGCGTGTCACTGCAATGGGGGGAGCGCGGCCGCCTATGGCATGTCTCAACCGCTGATGATGCCGGGAGCCGGCTATTACGCACCGCAGGGGTACGCACCGCAGGGGGCATGGCAAGCCCCGTATTCGGGAGGGGTTGCCATTCCGCCGCAGCCGAAGGGCCCTCCGCCCGGGACTCTCGGACGCACCTATCAATTGCCTTCGAAGCCGATCTCGGCAGAGAAGCACCCCCGTGTCGCGATGCTCCAGGTCCGCATCAAGGGGGCCACCGAGGTCTACGTCACCGAGTTGAACGAGTTCCGCAGCGAAGACTACGTCGACGGCTATCAAAGCGACGTCGATCCCTCCCTGTGGGTCTTCGAAACGCAGCCTCTGTATCCCGATATCCCCAACGTCTATCGCATCGAGGCCCGCGCTGACGACACGCTGCTGGGAGTGCAGTACGTCCGCCTGATCCGCGGCCGGATGATCAGCGTCGCGTTTCAGTGATGCGGCCCGCGTCGCCACGGGCAGCAGGCCGACCGGAGATCGAAACGACCGCTAGGTGCCGAAGGTCTCGATATTCCCCATCACCCGGACCTTCACCTTCCCGATACAGCGGGCGTTCGGCGGGACGTTCAGACGCAAGAGCAGCACTCCGTCCATCTCCGGCTGAAACTGCTTTTCGGCCCCGATCATGATCGCCTTCGATGGACTGGGCTTGCGGTTGCGCTGGGTCGGCTCCGGCATGATCGTCGCCATCAGTGCCCCGCAGTTCACCCCCGCTCCCATGTCCCGCATCACATCGTCGGAGGGAAACCCGTCCGGTCCGAGATCGGCATTCACGATGAACTTGTAAGAGCCTTCCGCGGCCAGTCGCACCGGCTGCCCCTTGGTGACCCGCAGGCCGGTCGAGATCCATCCCTTCGAGGCATCGACTTCGAACTCCCGCTTCCGCTCATCGAAGATCCGGTTCTCAAGCTCTTCGAGCTTCGACTTGACCGCCTCGTTGTCGGGCGCAACCTTGAGAATCTCCTTCAGCGTCGCCTGTGCTTTCTCGGTCTCCCCCGACTGGTCATAGACGGTGGCGAGTTCGGCCAGTCCCGCCAGGTATTGCTGGCGTGCTTCCTGTGCCTTGCCTTCGAGCTGTCGCACTCCGACCGGAGCACGCGAGCGGGAAGGCTGGGCCCGCAGCGAATCGCACGTCGTCAGAAGTCCAAACGCAATCGAGATCGCAACAAGACGCGACATGGGGATCCTTCGCTGACGGGCCAATGAAATGTGATGTCTTCAGTCGTAAGCTCCCGCGCCAGACAAGATCGCAAGGCCCGCAACTGAGAAACCCGGAATGGCAATGCCATTCTTGCGGGAACAGTGCCCCGATTTCCAGTACGGCTGCCGCGCACGACACTGATCCGGTGCAGCATCACCGGTCAGGGGGTCTCCGGAGTCTACCACTGATTGATTGCGGCACTCAGCGCCTGCACCCGCTCCGGATGTTCGCTGGCGAGATTGCGGGCTTCGTGCGGATCCTCCGTGATGTGGTAGAGCTCGGCAGGTTCATCCCCCGCTGGAAGAATCAGTTTCCACTCGCCTCGGACGATCCAGCGGTACTGCAATCCTGCGGCTGGACGTTCCACATCGGGGACGTCGTGGTCGAAAATCTCGCCGTACACCGCCTCGCGACTCGTCTCCCCCTTGTTTCGGCAAACCTGGATCAGGTTCAGTCCCGGCATCTGTTCTGTCGGTTCCACCCCCGCTGCCGCCAGAATGGTCGGAACCAGATCAATGCTGCTCACGAGTGTCTGTCTGTAACGACCAGGTTTGATGTGGGTCGGCCACCGCAACATGATCGGCGTCCGCAATCCGCCATCGTACGGCGATCGCTTGCTTCGGGGGGCGTACCGGGGCGAGTCCGGATCCTGGATCCATCCATTGTCGGTGACGTAGACCACCAGGGTGTTTTCAGCGAGTCCCTTCTCGTCGAGATACGTCAGCAGTTCGCCGCACGTCTCGTCGAACCACTCGCACATCGCCTGATAGCGGGCAACGTGAGCCGACTTCCCCGGCGAGGTGTATTTCTTCAGCAGGCGTTCCGGCGGATTGTGGGGTGAGTGAGGCAGAAACGGAGCGTACCACACAAACCACGGCTGATCCTCCGACTCCTCGATGAAGTCAAAGATCGGCTCTAGTCCCTGCCGCCCGATCGTCAGCCCGACGTCGCCGTGCCGTCCCCCTTTCTCGGGATCACCGTGCGTCATCCCTGCGGTGAACCCGCCCCGGGAGGGTTGGCCTTCCCACCACTTCCCTGTCTGCAGACTGCGGTATCCGACCGTGGCGAGCATCCGGGGCAGTGTTTCCACCTCTTCAATCCGCCGGATCAAACGCTCGTTGTTCGCCAGATACTCCGGATCGCGAAACCGCTGGTTGCGGCGGTTCCCCTCATACAGCGGGTCGTTCCCCACGATCTTGTGCTGATGCGGGTACAGGCCCGTGATCAGTGTTGCCAGCGAGGGGCGGCACAGACTCGCCGGCACATACCCCCGCGTGAAGGTCGCGCTCTGCGAAGCGAGACGGTCCAGATGGGGCGTCTGGATGACATCGTGCCCCATGAACCCGTAGTCGGTCCACGCCTGATCGTCGGAGATGACGTACAGGATGTTCGGCCGTTCGGCTGCCAAGGCACTCGCTAGCAGGACAATCCACGCGGCAGCCGTCAGGAGAAGTCGTTTCATGAGCGGGCCCATCAGGAAAGTCATCGAGAACAGGGGAAGGACACACCGGCACACAGAGACCATCATTCCGCCTGCGGTGGAAACAGTTTCGCGTTAATCCGCCGTGCCCGGTCGTCTGCGGCGGCGACAGCGAC
Organism: uncultured Planctomycetaceae bacterium; assembly: GCA_964624215.1. Classification (GTDB taxonomy): domain Bacteria; phylum Planctomycetota; class Planctomycetia; order Planctomycetales; family Planctomycetaceae; genus CAZUXX01. The sequence goes on along the minus strand of CAZUXX010000016.1, from coordinate 9,058 downwards.
GTTCGAGTCGAGTGTCACCGTCAATGGTCGGCTGCACGTCTGATCATTACACGCCTGGTACCGTACGGTCAGGCTCAGCTTGACCGACTTGCCGGCGAGCGCCGCATCGGTCTGCAGTGCCCCCCGGAGGATCACGCGCTCCTCGTATACCGACAAAGGCTCATCGAAACCGGCAACCCGAAAGTCCTTTCCGGGAGGGTACTGAATGTCCTTCAGGGCAATCTTGCTGTCCCCGCTCAGCTTCACTTCGACCGGGATGACATAATCCGGACGTGGTGGATTCGCGTTGAGGTGCCAGCCCTTCTCGATCTCCAGGACAACCGCGACCGGCACCGATTGACCGGCGGCCAGCTTCTCGGCTCCCAGATACACAGCGGCCCGGGCCTTGTGCTGACCGGTCGGATCCTCCGGCTGTACAACCAGCGGAACCAGCTTGTCGTCGTCCGCTTGTGGCTCTCTGGCAGGGGACTCTGGCATCGGTTGGACCGGAGGATTGGAGGCAATGGCCGGCGCCGGTGTTGCCGTCCGCTCTTCGCCGAACGTGTCGATGTACTCCTGGAGCGCCAGCGCCATAAAGGGCATGCTTCCCGGTGACCGCTTCAGGGCCGGAGCAAAGACCTGCAGCGTGCGCCGGGCGTATTCCTGATACCGTTCATCTCCGGTGAGAATCGACAGCCGCACCAGGTTGCGCACGCTGACGCTGTTCCCCGAGGGCAGCACCGAGTCGTAGGCATCCTTGGTTCTTGCCAACAGCTCTTCATGCTGGTTCGACGTAAAGAAGAATCCGCCGGCCTGGGGGTCCCAGTATCCTGCGATCTGATCGTCCATCAGACGCCGCGATGCATGCAGCCACTTCTCATCTCCGGTGGCCTGATGCAACGCCAGATAGCCCGCAATCAGGAAGGCGTAATCGTCGAGATAGGCATTGAGCTTCGCCTGCCCTCCGCGCCATGTTCGCAGCAGTCGGCCATCGTCTCCGCGGACCTGGGCCGCGATCATCACGGCGGCTGCTTCGGCTGCCTTGAGGTACTCCTCACTCTGCAGTGATTTTGCTCCCACCGCCAGCGCGCGAATCATCAGACCATTCCAGCTTGTCAGCAGCTTGTCGTCCTTCAGGAGAGGTTTTCTCCGGCTGCGCGCTTCCAACAGCCGCTTCCGCATCTCGGCCAGTCGCATCCGAAGTTCCTTCTCCGGCAGGCCGAGCTGCCCGGCAGCGTCCGCGATCGGCTGCGGAAGATGCAGAACATAGCCGTGCTCGAAGAATTCCGGCTGGTCGAGTCCGTACACGGTCTTGAAGATTGCCGCGTCCTCAGCACCAAGGACTTCTTCGATCTGCCCGGGCGACCAGACGTAATACGCCCCTTCGACGCCATCCGTTTCGGCATCCAGCGCCGAATGGAACCCGCCGGCCTGATGCGTCATCTCGCGCAGAACGAAGTCGAACGACTCCGCCGCGATCCGCCGGTACTGCTTCCGATTCGTTCGCCGGTACGCTTCCGAATACACTTGCGCCAACTGAGCGTTGTCGTAGAGCATTTTCTCGAAGTGCGGCACGAGCCACTGGCGGTCGGTGCTGTAACGGTGGAATCCTCCCGCCAGGTGATCGTAGATCCCTCCCGCGGCCATCGCCTGCAGCGTGTGATCAACCGCCTTCAGTGCCTTCTCCGATTCCGGACGTCCTGCCTGCGCCTGCAAGAGCATCAGCCGCGACGGTACAGGAAACTTCGGGCTGTCGGGGCTGTCGGCATTGAAATCAAGCCCTCCAAACTCGGAGTCATACTGCTGCAGGACGGCGGCGAGTGCCTGCTGCACCAGTTCGCGTGTCAGCGGGACCGGCTCGGCGTTCTCCTGAGGCTTGAGCACGCGGCGGACCTCGGCAGCGATGATCTCCGCACTGCGCTCGATCTCTTCCTGTTGCTCACTCCACACCCGCCGGATCGTGGCCATGACCGTCGGAAATCCCGGACGGCCCGGTGCATCCTCCGGGGGAAAGTACGTCCCTCCGCCGATCGGCTTCCCCTCCGGCGTCAGGAAGATCGACAAGGGCCAGCCGCCCCCCTGAGTCGAGCCAATTGCCTGAAAGTAGATCTGCAGCGCCGTCATGTAGATATCGTCGATATCCGGCCGCTCCTCCCGGTCGACCTTCACGTTGACGAAGTGCTCGTTCATGTACGCGGCGATCTCTGCGTTCTCGAAGACCTCGCGCTCCATCACGTGGCACCAGAAGCAGCTGCTGTAACCGATCGACAGAAAGATCGGCTTGTTCTCACGTCGGGCCTTCTCGAAGGCCTCGGGCCCCCACGGATACCAGTCCACCGGGTTGTGCGCATGCAGCAGCAGGTAGGGGCTTGACTCTTGCGCCAGCCGATTCGGCGGATGCTTGCCGGCGTTGTTGTCAGCCGGTTCTCCCGCCGCGGGGCTCGCCGCCTCCTTTGTCTGCGAGTACGCCGCGCGATCTTCAAGCGAGCAGCCGGTGAACAGCCAGAGAGCGAGCAGGACTGGCATGCGGCGTTGCAGCGTGGCACCGCGGGTCCGTTCACGAGCGGAGTGCATGAGAATCCTTTCACTGGTCTCGAGGCCAACGCGTCGAACCGGGGCATCGAGTGTACCAGAGAAACGGGGCACATCGCACGGCCGAGCTGGCCATGGCCCCGATCTCAACTCCCCCAATCGCACGCGGTTCACACCGTCACGAGTGACTTGTCCCGGATGCTCTCGGCCTCGGCATGGCAGATGCGCAACGCATCCCGGGCCAACTGTCCGCTCAACACCGGATCCTCCTGACCAGAAGCAACCGCGTTCACCGCGGCCTGCAACTCTTCCGTGAAGGCAGCGCACCAGGTCCCCGACCCTCCCGGATCCGGGTTCGTGACCTCCCCGTCGTCAGTGATGAGTGTCAGCGGACGGTTCACCACCCAGTCGTCGCCGTACGTTCCGGCATCGAACTGGATTGTCGCCCGGTCGAGAAACACCTCGAACCCCTGATTGAACTTCAGCCCCGCCGCCGCGATCCCCCCGCTCACACAACTGACCGTCAGATCCGCGTCATCGAACAGGTACTGAGTGCACAGGTGATTTACGACCCCGCCCATCAGCAGGCCTCGCGAGAAGACCTGCCGCGGCACCCCGCAGACAAGCCCGATGAAGTGGTTATCGTGAATGTGCAGATCGACTCCCCATCCCCCCAGCTTCTGGAAGTCGCTCATGTCATCGGACCAGTCGGGAGCGGCAATCACCCGATGGAATGACGCTGCCCGCAGCTGGCCGTAGTCCCCCGATGCGATCGTCTCGCGCAGCCAGCGAAACTCGGGAAAGAACGGCAGCACCTGGGCAACCATCAGCTGCTTGCCGGCCGACTTCGCTGCCGCAAGCATTCGGTCGGCCGCGTCCATCTCGACCGAAATCGGCTTCTCGACCAGCACATGCTTGCCCGCTTCGAGCGCCTCGATCACGACCCGTTCGTGTTGATCTGTGGGCAGACAGATGTCGACCAGATCAACGTTCGGATCCGCCAGCAGTTCCTGATAGTCGGCATACGTGGCTGCCCCACCCAGATCGGTCTGGGCACTCCCCCGCGGTCCGAAGTTCCCCTGGATGTCTGACCAGTCGCCCCGCCGCTTTTTCTCCGACCGCGTCGCAATCGCGACGACTCGTCCGCCCGTGATGTCGCGGGCCCCTTCGAAGTGAGTCATGCCCATGAAGCCCAGACCGACGATTCCGATTCCAACAGACATGGCGTGTGCAAGGTTCGGGAACTGAAAGCGGATGTCACGGACGGGAGGGCCCCGCCTCGTATCTCGCAGCCCTTATACAAAAGCCGCCGTCCCCTGTCGCCGCACTGACGTCACTGCAAAACTTTGCCGATCGTTCACGAGCGGTTCATCAACGCGGTGCACTTTGTGGCACAGGTCACCGGTCGTGCGATGCACACTCCTGTGATGTTCACGCACAGGAGTCTCCTGTCGCGTGCTCGCTCAATCCGGCCGCGGCTGATTACACTTTCAGCATCCCGAATCCGTTTCCTTCCACACAATCCTGCAACCTGATCTGCCCATGGCCCGCTCTCTTGTCAGCCTCGCCGCGATCCTGTTCCTTTCCTTCCCTGTCCATGCTGCTGAACCGGCACAAGACGAGTCGATCGACTTCATTGCCGAGCTGCAGGCGGATGCGATCCAGCAGGATCGCTCCTCCGTGGCGCACTGGGGGATCGATCCCGAGAAGTACACGCAATGGGGCAGTCACTCCAACCGGCTGATTCCCGTGTACGCTTTCGGAACAAAGGGGGCCGGCAAGGGGATCGACCTCGACGACTATCAGGGCAGCAACAGCCCCTACCGCAGCGAGGACGCTCTCGAAGAAATCTACGGCTTCGTTCCCACGGCCACGGTCGATCCGAATGCCGACTGGCTCGACCAGACCAACGTCTTCGACATCCAGCTTGCCGCTCTCAAGGCGGGCAAGAAGCACATCATTCTCGTCGTCTTCGACGGTATGGACTGGCAGACCACCCGGGCGGCCGCCATCTACAACGCACGTGCCGTCACCTACGACTCGGGACGCGGCAGCGGCACACACTTTCAGGACTACCAGGCGGGTGGGACGACACAGTTCGGATACATGGTCACCAGCCCGCACAACGACGGTACGCGGGTCGACGTCAACACGCAGACGGTCAAAAACCCCGGTGGAGAGCAGCGCGGCGGATACAACGCGGACCTGGGCGGGCGGACTCCGTGGGATCCCGCACCTCAGAAGGAGTACCCCATCGGCCGGCCCAAGACCGATCCCGCCACGCACGCCTACACCGATTCCTCCAGCTCGGCCACTAGCCTGATGGCGGGCATCAAGACCTACAACAATGCTGTAAACATCGATTCCATTGGGGCGAAAGTGCCGACGATCGCCCATTACGCCCAGGATGAGGGCTACGCCGTCGGCGTCGTGACAAGCGTCCCCATCAGTCACGCCACTCCCGCATCGGCCTACGGTCACAACGTCCACCGCGGCGACTACCAGGATCTCACCCGCGATCTCATCGGTCGTCCGTCGATCGCGCATCCCGACCGGCCGCTCCCGGGAATGGACGTTGTCATCGGAGCCGGATTCGGTACCCGCCGTGACGAAGACAAGGGCCAGGGGGACAACTATGTCCCCGGCAATCGGTACATCGCCGACGAAGACCTGCACGCGATCGACGTCAACAATGGTGGCAAGTACGTCGTCGCTGTGCGTGAGAAAGGGGTGGATGGGGCCCGGCGACTTGCCGATGCTGCGAAACAGGCGGCCGAGTCAGGTCATCGCCTGTTCGGATTCTACGGCGCCGGCAGTCATCTCCCGTTCCAGACCGCCAATGGCGATTACAAGCCGGTCCCGGGACGCTCAAAGCCCGAGACCTATTCGAAGGCCGACCTCCACGAGAACCCCACCCTGGCGGAAATGACCGAGGCGGCCCTGGCCTACATGCAGACCCGCCCGCGCGGGTTCTGGCTGCTCGTCGAATCCGGAGATGTCGACTGGGCCAACCACGACAACAACATCGACAACTCCATCGGCGCCGTGAACAGCGGGGACGCAGCGATCAAGGTCATCACCGACTGGGTCGAGGCGAACAGCAGTTGGGACGAAACGGTCCTCATCGTGACCGCCGACCACGGGCACTATCTCGTCATTGACCAGCCCGAAGCCCTGGCGGGTTCCCAGCCCGTCAAATAACTCCCGTGGCGGGACGATCCAATCCAACCGGTTCCCGCACCGGGATGAGGTGGTATCGTCGTTGATGACGACGAGACACCGCCTTCAGGAGCGGATCATGGACCGCGAACACACCGACCCTGCGGACGAGCGCCACAGTGAAGAGCCGCCCCGCCAGCCGCCTCCGGAGCAATCGCCCGAGCCGGTAGAAACCGAAGACGAGACAACCGGTTCGGAAGGGGGCGGTCCCTACATCGGCTGGGGCAATACGCCTCATTCCCGCGATTAACCGGTCACGCTGCGCAGCGGCAAGACTCCTGCCCGTGCAGAAGACGTTGCGGACGGAGTTCAGGCGCCTCGGCCCGCAGCGCACGTCAGCCGTTTGACAAGGGAACCGGGAAGGGCTGCCGCCGGGACGTTCCACCCGCAGCGGCACTCATCTCATGTCGGACCGCCGGACTCATGTCGGACCGCCGGCGACGATTATCCCTTGAACTCCGAGAAGATCAGCGACACGTTCTGCCCACCGAACCCGAAGCTGTTGGAGAGGGTCGTCGTCACCCGCTTTTCCTGGGCTTCGTTCGGCGTGTAGTTCAGATCGCAGACGGGGTCCGGGGTCTCGTAGTTGATCGTCGGCGGAATCACATTGTCCCGGATCGCCAACAGGCACACGATCGCCTCGGCGCTCCCCGCCGCGGCAATCAGGTGGCCCATCATGCTCTTGGTGCTGGAAATCGACACCGAGTGCGCGTGATTGGGCATCGCATTCTTGATGGCCATCGTCTCGACCTTGTCGTTGACGGCCGTACTCGTCCCGTGGGCGTTGATGTAGTCGATGTCCTCGGGATTCACCCGGGCATCACGCAAGGCCATGCTGATGCAACCGGTCCCGCCACGTCCTTCGGGGTGAATATCCGTAATCCGATAGGCATCTGCCGTCGAACCGTAGCCGATGACTTCGCCGTAGATGTGAGCCCCTCGCTTTCTGGCGTGCTCGAGTTCTTCGAGGATCAGCATCCCGGCCCCTTCGCCGAGAACGAATCCGTCGCGATCCCGGTCAAATGGACGCGACGCTGCCTGCGGATTGTCGTTCCGGGTAGAGAGTGCTGTCAGCAGGTTGAAGCCCGTGACCCCGAAGGGGTGGATCATGCTGTGAGCCCCGCCCGAGAGCATCACATCCGCTTCACCCAGACGGATGATCTCGACGGCTTCTCCGATGGCCTGGCTTGAAGCAGCACACGCCGTCAGACAGTTCAGATTCGGCCCCTGGGCGTCAAACAGGCTCGCCAGGTGACCGGCCGGCATGTTCGGCTCCTGCTCCATCTCCTCGCGCGGGTTCAATTGCTCAATCCCCCGCCGGGTGAACTGCGCCACATCGAACTCACCGTTCTGATGCGATTCTGCAATGATCCGCATGAACAACTGAAAGTCCTGCTGACCCTCGCCGGCTCCCAGATACACCCCGAACATCGCCGGGTCGATTCCGCTGTCCAGAATCCCCGAGTCCTTCACCGCCTGGTCGGCTGCCCCGATCGCAAAGCGGATGTTCCGCCCGGAGTACTCGAAGCGGTCCACGTTCGAGACGTAGTCCTCCAGTCGGTAGTCCTTCACTTCCGCCGCAAACTGGGTCGGGAAGGCGGAGGCATCGAAGTGGGTGATCTTCCCGATCCCGCTCTGCCCTTCGCGCAGCGCCTTCCACATCTCTTCAATAGAATTCCCGACCGGCGTCACACAGCCGATCCCCGTTACCACCACACGACGTCTCATATGCTCAATTCTCCCGGGCCGCAGCCTGGTTTCCGGCCGGACCTTCGGCCTTGCTGGCGAATGTGTGTCGGCATTCTAGGCCCCCTCCCGCCAGAGCGACAATGCCGCCTGGGCCACTTCCGCTATGGTTCGACGTCGGGACCGGTAGAATCCTCCACTGCTGTGCCGCTTCTTGCACGGTCCCGCGAACGCAAAAATCCTTTTCCCCTGGCCCGAACGACGTTGCATGTGTGGAATCGCCGGAGCTGCGTGGACTTCCGACGGACCGCCCCTCCCGGCGGACGTCCTCCGGCGCATGACGGATGTCCTCGCCCACCGGGGCCCCGACGATTCGGGCTACTTCCCATCGGAACCACACACGTCCGGCGAGAACACCGTCCCCCGTCCTCCCGTTTCTCTGGGACACAGGCGACTTTCGATCATTGATGTCGGCGGCGGGCATCAGCCCCTCTCCAACGAGGATGGCCGCGTCTGGGTCGCATTCAACGGCGAAATCTACAATTACCGCGAACTCCGGGACGACCTCCGGACCAGAGGACACCGGTTCACCACGGCGTCCGATACCGAGGTCATCGTCCATGCCTGGGAGGAGTACGGTCCCGAGTGTCTGCAGCACTTCCGGGGGATGTTCGCTTTCGCACTCTGGGACGACCGCACCCAAACGCTGCTTCTCGCCCGGGACCGGATCGGACAAAAACCGCTGTTCTATCGGCTCATCTCCGGTCGGCTCGAATTCGCCAGCGAACTCAAGGCGCTGTTGCAGATTCCCGGTGTCGACCGAACTCTCGACCGGCGAGCCGTCGACCTGTTTCTGACATATCAGTACGTCCCGCATCCCGACTGCATTCTCGAAGGGTACGCCAAGCTGCCACCGGCCCATTACGGCATCTACCGTCAGGGCCGCTTCGACATCCACCGCTACTGGCAGGCCCCCTATGCTGCCGACGTTCGTCTCGACAGCGATCTTGACTGGCTCGCTGCCTCCGAGCGGTGGAGCGACGCCGATTGGTCCCGCACGCTCCGCGAGACACTCACCGAATCGGTCCGCCTGCGGATGCGCTCCGACGTCCCGATCGGAGCCTTCCTTTCGGGAGGCGTCGACTCGACGATCATTGCCGGGCTGATGCAGTCTCTCTCGCCGCGGCCGATCCACACCTTCTCGATCGGCTTTCCGGTGCAGTCCTTTGACGAACGCCGGTATGCCCGCGAAGCCGCAAAACAGCTCGGAACCGAGCATCACGAATACGTCGTCGAACCCTCCGCGATCGACTCACTCCCGGACCTCATCTGGCATTACGACGAGCCCTTTGGTGACAGCTCTGCCGTCCCGCAGATGGCGCTGTGCAAGCTCACCCGCGAGCAGGTCACAGTTGCACTCTCCGGCGACGGAGGGGATGAACTCTTCTGCGGCTACGAGCGGTATCAGGCGGTGCGCCTGGCCAGCCGCTTCGATTTCCTGCCCCGACCCGTCCGGAAGCTGTTCGCCTGGAAACTGTGGCAGCGATTTCCCGCGTCGACCTCACAGCGATCTTTCACTCGCCGATTGAAACGCTTCCTCGCCGCGCTCGGACAATCCCCCGAACGCCGCTACCTCCGCTGG
>CAZUXX010000015.1:810-15426 GCA_964624215.1 uncultured Planctomycetaceae bacterium | reverse complement strand
GCTGCGATCGCTCTGGCGGGAGGATGGCTGGAGCAACAGGATCCGCAACGAACTGTCGATCTGGCTGCCGTCGTGCTCTCCCTGCAGAAGGTGAACGAGGCGACGGCCCGTGCGCGACGGGAGGCGCTGGTCGAACGGCTGCTGGCTGCCCAGCAGGAGGATGGTGGCTGGGGGCCGTACCGGTTGTCACAGAGCGAAGCGTTTGACACGGCGATCGCGGTGCAGGCGCTGGCTGCTGTGGCGGAGGAAGAGGCGCCGGAGCGGACGGAGACGCTGACGTCGGCGATCGGGCGCGGTCGTGAGTGGCTGATCAGTGAGCAGCAGCCGGATGGGTCGTGGGTAGAGACGACGCGTCCTGGCGGAGCGACGAGTCTGGCACACCGGGTTTCGACGACCGCGTGGTGTCTGGAAGCGCTGGTTGTGAAGTGAGCGGCGGAAAGTCGGGCGTCGCTTGAGAGAGACGACGGGGCTCAGGTTGCGTTGCGCGCGGGTCTGCTGTTGACGAGCCAGATTCCGAGTGCGACGAGTGCTCCGGAGAGAAGCAGTGCTCCGGTGATGGGGTCGCCCCGGAAGGCGATGGCGAGCAGGACACCGACGAGGGGTGTCGCGAAGCTAAAGACGGACACTTCTGAAGCGCTGTGGCGTTGCAGAAGCCAGGCGTGGGCGGCAAAGCAGAAGCCGGAGACGATCAGTCCGGCGTAGAGCAGAGAGAGAGTGATCGAGAGGGTGAAGGGCTGAGGGTGCCACGTCTCAAGCGGGATGCTGAAGGCGAAGAACCAGAGTGTTCCGACCAGGTCGTGCCAGAGAACGAGGGTGCCCGGTGGAACGGTGCGGACGGCGCGCTTGGTGTAGAGCACCTTGATGGCCAGCAGTCCGGCGGAGAGAAGGAGCATGGCATCGCCGGCTGCGGAGGCTGCATCTCCGGGGCCGGTTGGTGGTCCGGCCTGCATGCTGCCGAACATCAGGACGGTGGCCCCTGCGGCGGCGACGATCAACCCGACGATCTGTCGTGCTGACAGCTTCAGCGTCTTGAGCAGGAGGTGTTCTGCACCGGCGACCCAGAAGACATAGGTGTTGATCAGCAGGGTGGAGTGCGAGGCGTTCGACCAGGCGACACCGATGTTGAATGTGGCGATCTGCAGGAACAGAAGAGTCCCCAGGACCGTGACGGGGACGATGTCGACGGTTCGCAGGCGGATGGGGACGCCCTCCCACCGGCACCAGGCGAGCATGAAGATCGACGCCAGGGCGAAACGGATGCCTCCGACGGCGAGCGGCGGAACCCGGTCGACGGCCTCGCGTGCGGTGACTGAGGTGCCGGCCCAGAGGACAGCGAGGAGCAGGGCGAGCAGACCTCCGCGGAGACCGAGAGGCTGGTGAAGACCTTCGGGGATCGCGACGCTCGCGGCGGCATCTTCTCCCGGGGGATGATCGTCCACTGCTGGAACGGCGGGGGCCCCGTCAAGATGGCTGTGTGTGGCGGGCTGGTTCCGGGGACTGAGCTGGTTCAGGGCTGGGGTCCTCTGCAGGGAAACGGGAGAGGCGCGGGAATGTCAAATGGCCTGTACTGCATGGGGGCGGAGGCCTGCGGGGTGTTGCTTCTCGCACGCTTCAGGCCGAGGCCCTCGTGGGCGGGGGTGTGAAGGAGGGATCGGGAAGGAGACGGGTCCCATGGTATTCCATCTGGTGGAGTCGCAAGGGGAGAGCCGCGGCCTGGTTGCCCCGGTGACGCTACGCGTTTGCTCTTCGCCGTCTAGAATGGAAGTATTGCGGGGCAGGTCGCGGGTGGCAGGGGCGGGCTCTTCGGAGGAAGGTGTGCTTTCACAAACAGTCGAATATGCACTGCGAGCGGTCGCATTTCTGGGTCAGATGAGCCCGGAGGCACGGACGACCGATCAGATTGCCAGGGCGACGAAGGTGCCGCGGGCGTATCTGTCGAAGGTGCTGCAGTCGTTGCAGCGGGAGGGGATCCTGATCTCGCAGCGGGGCGTGGGGGGCGGCACGTCCCTGGCTGTTCCTCCGGAGGAGCTGACGATTCTGCAGGTGGTCAACGCGGTCGATCCGATTCATCGCATCCGTTCGTGCCCTCTCAACCTTGCAGCGCACGGGGTGAAGCTGTGCCCGTTGCACAAGCGGCTGGACGAGGCGCTGGCCAGTGTCGAAGAGGCGTTTTCGAACACGACTCTGGCGGAAGTTCTGGCGGAGCCGAGTAGCAGTGCTCCGCTGTGTGATTTTCCGGCGGTCCAGTGAGTCCCGGCGCAGCGGCGCCGGGCGGTGGCCGGGTGTTGAGGGGAACTACTTCCGCTTTCGCCGTACGAGGCGCGGGGCGAGGCTCGGCTGACGGGGGATCGATTCGAGAAAGGCGAGGACCTGGGCCGCGTGGCTGTCGTCGGGAGGGACGGCGCGGTTGGGAGGGGGGAGCGGTTTGAGCCAGTTCTGGAAGCGTTCGAGCCGGGAGCGTTCGCGTTGACGAAGGAGTCGGGAGAGGGTGGTGCCTTCGGAACGGAAGAGGTAGCCGTTGGCGAAGGCCCGTCGGAGCTCCCCTTTGGGGGTGAAGTGAAAGCAGGGGTCGGGGCCGAAATAGATCGAGAAGGCCCCGTTGTTACGGAAGCCGGTGACGACCGGTTCTTCGCCGGGGGGGATCCACTCGGCTCTCCGGGTGAGAGCGGTGGCCTCGGCCATGAGATCTTCGCGATCCCGCTCCTGTCGCGCCATGGTTCACGTCCACTCAGGGGACCGGCAGGAACTCGAGGCTTTCGACGAGTTGCCGGTCGCGATTACCGAGCCGGTCGATGAGCGATTCATCGACGGCGAACATAAAGGAAACCTGCCGCCCATCCGGTGCGGCGACCAGATAATAACGCCACTCCATGGAGAGGGGTCTGTCTTCGCCACTGCTTCCTACGCGGACGCCACCGCGGGCGATGACCTGGAGGAGAGTGCGTCCGTCGGGCAGGCGTTCTGCGTCGCGGACTTCCATGGTTTCGAGCGCGGTGTCGAGCACGGTGCGAATGTCGGCGGCGAACTGCTCGACGGGAGTGTGCTGTCCCGGTGCTGCGTCGGGGATGGGGGAGAGGTTGCACTGGCAGATCAGGCTCCCCCGTTCGACCAGGCGGAGGATGATGACGTTGGGGGGCTCGTCGAGGACTTCGCGGAAGACGAACCAGTCGCGTGTGTGCCTTAGCCGGAGGTTCCAGGGGCCGGCCGGATGGACGAGGTCGAGTGCCTGGGATGGAGGCTCGAGGGGGATGTTCTGGAGGAACTGGGGGGTGAGACGTCCGACGCTGCGAGTCGGCTGGCGTCCGGTGCGGACGGTGATCTCTGAATCGAGACCGGGGGAGACTGCTCCGACATCGGCCTTGAACTTCATGCGGATCGCCGACTGTTTCAGGTAGCGGTTCTCGGTGTCGACGAGCAGTGTGCCTGCGATTCCGACCGATGCGGGGGCGCCTTCCTGCATTCCCCGGGCGGTGCCGGAGAGTGAGACGGTTGCGAGACTGCCTTCGAGAGACTGCAGGCGGGCCGTCACCCGGACCTCCTGAACGGCTTCGATTCCGGCGAGCATCTGCCCGGCCCATTCGGGAACCGTCCACTCCTGGCCGACGTTGACTGGCTCGTCGGGGAGTATCGCCCGGACGGCGAGAGGATCGCAGGGGATGTTGATGAGGTCGACTTCGTTTCTGGTGAGCAGTGTTGTTGCGGAGTAGCTCTCGACGCCTTCGCGCGTGCCACTGGCGATGATGACCCGGGAGGGGTCCGAGAGTGTCGTTTCGGACGTGACGCCATCGACATCGCCCTGCATGCGTGCGGTTTCGAACTCGCGTGCGGCCCGCAGGGCGAGTGCGTCGCGTCCCGCCGGGGGGAGTTTTCGTTCGCGAAACAGGAAGTTGGCGGTGAAGTTGATTGGAAGCCGAGTTGTCTTGCCCTTGCCGGCGCTGGAGATGAGTTCTCCCTGCATGCGGGCTTCCGTCTGGATGACGAAGACGCGCGAGTCCTGAGGTTCTTCGGAGAGCCGGACTGCTGCGGACAGCGCCGATGTACCGACGAACGTCAGAAACAGTGCCGTGAGCGGGACAAGATGCCGCTGCATGAGCGGTACCTCGTGAGAAGGATTGAGCGGGTGGTGCCGGCCGATCTGGGGCCGGCTGCCTGAAACGGGGACAAAGCCTATCGAGAGTGGGCGATCGGACCAAGATGAATGTGGGAGGCCTGCGCGGGCTGCGGAGGGTGAGTGGGTTGGGGTCAGGCCTGGGGGATAAGTGAGGCGGGAGTGTTCTCGGGGCGATCGGGAACGCGGGCGATGCTGGCACCGAGGCAGGTGAGCTTGAGGTCCAGTCGTTCGTAGCCCCGGTCGAGGTGATAGATGCGGCGGACAACGGTTTCTCCGCGAGCGGCCAGTGCGGCGAGCACGAGCGCGGCACTGGCGCGCAGGTCGGAGGCCATGACGTTGGCTCCTGAGAGGATGACGGGACCTTCGACGATCGCTCCGTCGGCCTGACGGCGGATGGCGGCCCCCATCCGGACGAGTTCCGAGACATGCATGAACCGGTCGGGGAAGACACCGTCGCGAATGATGCTGACGCCGCTCGCCTGCGTGAGCAGGGCCATGAGTTGTGCCTGGAGATCGGTCGGGATGCCGGGGTAGGGGAGGGCCGTGAAGTCGACGGGACGGAGTTGTTGAGGAGCGACTACGTGAAGGGCGTCGGTGGTGGTGTGGATCTCGACTCCGATTTCGTGGAGGAGTTCACACACGGTTGTGAGCGGGGCGGGATCGGTCTGGTGAAGCGTGATGTCTCCGGCGGTGATGGCCGCGGCACACATGAGTGTCGCGGCTTCGATGCGGTCGGGGATGATGTGATGGTCGGCCGCATGCAGTGAGGAGACCCCCTCGATGCGGAGGGTCGGTGTGCCGGCGCCTTCGATCCGTGCTCCCATGCTGCTGAGGCAACGTGCGAGATCGACGACCTCGGGCTCGCAGGCGGCGGAGTCAATGATCGTGACTCCGCTGGCGAGCGCCGCGGCGGTCATCACATTGCAGGTGCCGGTGACGGTGCTGCCGAACGGTCCGGCGAGCGAGATGCGAGTTCCCTGCAACTGTCGAGCTTCGGCGAAGATGTATCCCCGTTCCACGCGGATGTCGGCCCCCAGAGCCGCCAGTCCCTTGAGATGCAGGTCGACCGGACGGTGTCCGATGTTGCAGCCACCGGGAAGGGAGACGCACGCGCGTTTTCGTCGTGCGAGGAGCGGTCCGAGGACGCAGACGCCGGCGCGCATGCGGCGGACGAGGTCGTAGTCGGCGAGATGGGGAGTCGCGTTGACGACTTCGAGTCGGCAGCGGTCGCCACTGCGTTCGACCGACAGGCCAAGCTGGGTGAGGAGTTCGGCGAGTGTCCGGACGTCGACGAGGTCCGGGACATTTGTGAGTTGCAGGGGGCCATCGGCTGCGATGGCCGCGGCCATGATGGGGAGGGTGGCGTTTTTGGATCCGCTGGTCGTCACGCTGCCGCTGAGGCGGGTGCCGCCGCGGACGATGAACATGTCCATCAGACGAGTCGTGACCGGATCGGAGAGGAGCAGGGAGTCGGTGGCGGGGGGTGCCTCTGAATTGAGGGGGTTGATCCGCCAGTTGCCCGAGGAAGGGATGCTGTCAAAAAAGTTTCGCCCCGTGCGGGGGCACGGGGCGAAACGGAGCGCTTCGATGATGGTGCCGCTTACGCCACGGGGATTTCGTATCCCTTGCGGTATTCGCGGGTCAGCAGTGTGCTGGCCGATTCGTTGCCCTTGAAGGTTTCCGTCGCGGGGTCCATCGTGAGATGGGCTCCGAGGGTGAGGACGGGCTGGTTGTCGATGTCGACTTCGTTCTTCCGCAGGTGATCGGCCATGCGGTCGAAGGATTCGGCGAACAGGTCGAAGCTGGCGATTTTCTCAGCGATCTGTTTGGCCGTTGCCGGCTGGCCGATCTGGTCCGAAATTCCCCCGGTATGGCAGAGGGCGCTGGAGAGGTGCCCTTCGAGGATTTCGCCGTTGAGATCGTCACGATTGCCACTGCGGATCGCGTCGACCAGATTGCCGAAGTGGTCACCCCCTCCCGACCATTTCTTGAGCTGGTTGCCGTCGTAGTCGAAGGCCGCGACAGCGGTGTAGGAGGGGATGACGAGGGCACCGTTTTCGCAGAAGACGATCACGCCGATGCGTGAGCCCTTGTAGCTGTCCATGGGCTTCCAGCCGTTCTCCTGAGCCTGCTTGCTCTCGGGGAGCCCGCGGGTTTCGAAGATGAGCGGCGCCTTGGCGTAGTTGTGCAGGACAGTCTGGGTGTTGGGCGTGTTGCCGGCGTCTTCGTAGCCGAGCCGTCCGCCGACGCTGATGACCTCGGGAGAGAGGGCATCTTCACCCAGGAACCAGCGGGCGATATCCATCTGATGGATTCCCTGGTTCCCCATGTCGCCGTTGCCGGTGTTCCAGTCCCAGTGCCAATCGTAGTGCAGGCGGGGACGGTAGATGTCGACCTTGGCAGCGGGTCCGCACCAGAGGTCGTAGTCGATGTGATCGGGGATCTGCAGCGGCTTGTCGAGCTTGCCGATCGACTTGCGGGGCTTGTAGCAGGTGCCGACGGCATACTTGATCTGGCCGAGGTTCCCTTCGTGGAGCCACTTGCGTGCTTCCATCAGGGAGGGGCTCGAACGGGACTGTGTCCCGCACTGACACATCAGGTTCTGCTTGCGGGCCCAGTTGACGATTTCACGACCTTCCCAGACGTTGTGGGAGACCGGTTTTTCGACGTAAACGTGCTTGCCGGCCTGGAGGGCGTGAATGGAGATGAGGGCGTGCCAGTGGTTGGGCGTGGCCGTGGTGACAATGTCGACGGCCGGATCGTCGAGGATGTCGCGGTAATCCTTGACGTACTTCGGCTCGCGTCCCTGCTTGTCGGCGACGCTCTTGAGTCGACCCTGACCGATCCGCTCGTCGCAGTCGATGACGTAGAGAACTTCGGTGTCCTTGCGGCCGGAGTAGGCGCTGAGGTGGCTGCTTCCGCGGCCCCCGACGCCGATCACGGCGACGCCGAGCTTTTCGTTGGGGCTTTTGCTTTGGGGTTTATCGTCGGCCTGGATGAACTCGACGGGTCCGAGCGTGGCAGCGGCGCCGGCTCCCAGCGCGGCCTGATACAGAAAATCTCGACGGTGGAACTGAAGCATCGTGTGCTGCTCCCTGCGTGTGTGGGTCTTCGGCCGCACGCAGCGGCACAGCGGCGCCGCATCAACGACCGTGGATTCGGTGTTTACTTTAAATCCCGGCGCCTCAGGGGTCCAGAGAGAGGGGCGGGACGTGTGTCGTCAGGGTGTGGGGTTGTGAGTTCAGAGAGTGATATCGGACGCCGGCGCGCAACGGGGTGAGTGAAGGTTGAGCAGTGTTGACTGCTGCGAAGGTTGATGCCGGGGGCAACTCCGGCACGTGCCGACGGCTGCTAGGAGGAGGGTCACAACCTCCTCTTAATGAGATGCATCGACTTTCAGCCCAAGGCACGCGTTTGTGACGCGGAAGCTGCACGTGGTGGACGATGCTGTTCAAAGCGTCGGACCGGCCGGTCCATTCTCTTGAACTTTTGAGTGCGGAAATGAGGGATGCGAGTGAGAGAGCGTTGAGAATCGAGAGTTGACGACGCGAGCAGACGACGGGTTTTCGCGGGTCCGGTGACGGGCCGGGTGCGGAGGTGGCAGTGCGCGGCGGGTGCTGCGCGCTGTCGAAATGCGGGTGAGCGTGTGCTCCGGGGGAGGGCGTGATTCTGCTGGCATGCCGCCCGGCGATCGCCGTGACGGCGTTGCACGCCAATGACGGTTCTTCGGGGGCTGCGGCTACTGGCCGTCGACGACGGTGAACTGCGCACTGCTGCCGGCGGGACGGGCCAGCTGCATGGTGAGCGAATCGCTCGTTCGCCGGGTGGTGTCGATTCGCAGCGTGATCGCGTGGCGGCCGCGATCGAGGTCGATCGTGAGGGGCGGGGTGAGCGACGAGATTGATTCCTCGTTCACCCAGAGGGTGACTCCTTCCGGCGAATCGAGTTCAAGGGTGACCGGTCCTGCGGCGGTGACGTCGACTTCACCCTGGACGTAGATCACTTCGTGACCGGTCTGTGCAACGAGTTCCGGGAGGGGCAGGCTGCCATCGACACGGGCATACGCCGACTGCCACGTTGTGGCGTTCAGGACGATGTCGCCGAAAAGTTCGACGTTCGGGATATCGTTGAGGACGGGCTCCGGGGGATTCATCAGTGCGCGGTATCGCTGGAACCGCGGGGTTGAACGGATTTCGTAGGGCGTCCCCGGGCGGCCGAGCTGCGAGAGAAAGCTGACCAGGTCAAGGACTTCCTGTTGGGTCATGAACTTGACGAGTCCGTCGGGCATGAGCGAGCGGCCTTCGGCCTCGAAGTCGATGTCGGCGGTTGCGATTTCGACCCGCTTGCCTTCGGCGGTCTTGAGGGTGATCTTGTCGTCGGTGCGATCTTCGACGATGCCGGTCACCTGCAGACCGTCAATCGTGACGACGATCCGCGTGAGGTACTCTTCCTTCTTCTGAGCGTCGGGATCGTAGAGGGATTTGACGAGGTACTCTGCGGGGGAGCTCACGCCGACGGCGCTGAGGTCGGGGCCGACCTGTCCGCCGGCCTTGCTGACCGCGTGGCACCGCAGGCAGGCGAGATCGTTGCGGCGGAAGACGGCTTCGCCCCGAGCGGGATCTCCCTGCTTGAGTGCCAGCTCACCGAGTTCGGTCATCTGTTCCGGAGTGAGCTGGGGCACTTCGGCGTCCATTCCGGCGAGCTTGCTGAGGAGCTTGTCCAGTGCCGGATCGCTGCGGCCGACGGCGTAGAGGTGTCGTAACGCCAGCAGCGCCATCTCGCGCGAGGGGGGCTCTTTTTCGAGGGCGGCTGCGAGTCGCTCGGCTCCACCCTGCTGATTGAGGAAGGCATCCATCACAGGAGCCGGGTCTGCGTCGGTGTCAGCCTGACTGAGAACCCTGGCGGCGGTTGTGGCTGCCCGCTGGGGGTCAAGCTCGGTCAATGCGACGAGCGCCATGATTCGCGTTGATTCGTCGACGTCGGGTTTGAGGAGCTTCTCGATGGTGGGCAGGGCGGTGTCGCGTCCGAGTTTGGACAGAGCCCTGATGGCTGCGGTGCGGAGTTCGCGCGACTCGTCTGACGAGAGTGCGATCTGCTGCAGGGACTCCCCGGCGGCGGCGACCTCCCATTCGCCAGCGAGATCGACGGCAACGCGGCGGATTTCGACGGGTTGGTCGGCGGCGAGCAGTCCGGTGAGACCGCTGAGGTCTCCGGCCGGTTTGACCTTGCGGGTTGCGGCTGCTTCTTTCAGCCAGCCGAGTACATCGCTTCGTAACTGGATGGGCCAGTCGTCTGCGATGGCTTGTTGCAGGAGGAATGCGAGGTCGTGTTCGTTACCGCGCTCGGAGACCATCTTTGCGACGGCGCCGGTTCGCTCGGGAGGAAGCGTGCCACGCTGGAGGAGGTTGAGAAGTGGACCGGCTGCGGAGGGGGGAGCGTTGTCGGCACGCAGGGCAGTCGCGAGGGGCAGCGTCGAGAGACAGACGAGGAGCGGGGCGAAGGCACGCAACATGGGAAGTCGCAGGGGCTGGAAGTTGCGATGAGGAATCGCGGCGGGGGGCGTCGTGCGCGGGGTGCAGGACCAGTGTTGAAGCCTCGTTGGGAGGCGTCAAGTCAGAGGAACCGGGGGGAGCGGCGTGCGTGTTGATCAACCGGATTGACGGCACAACTTCCACTCGCTGGCGGGTGCAGGGCGTCAGGCTGGTGAGTGTTGTCGCCGGGCGTGAGCGGAACGCAAGTTGCTCGCGTGTCTGATGGCAGATTCCATGTGGTCCGGGCGTGTTCTGATTTCGGGGAGAGGATTGATGAAGACCTTGATTTCCGCGATCAGGACCGCCGTGGCGGACTTTCTGGAAGACGACTGCATGTCGAACGGCGCGGCGATCGCGTACTACACGATCTTCTCGCTGCCTCCGCTGTTGGTCCTCGTGTTTCTGGTGGCGACGGCATTCAACTATTCGCACGAGGATGTGGAGCAGGTGGTGCGCGAGCAACTCGGGATGCCGACGGAGGCCGTGAGCACCGGGGCGGAGACGCCGGAAGAGGGTGGAAGCAACGAGGAGTCGGGAGCGATTCCGGCGGTGGGGAATTTCGGGCTGGCGTCGAAGATCGTGGGGATCTTCATTCTGGTGTTCTCTGCCACGGGGGTTTTCGCGCAGCTGCAGTACGCCCTCAACCGGGCGTGGGAGGTGGAGCCGGATCCGGAACAGGGCGGGGTGATGGCGTTTCTGCTGAAGCGGGTGCTGTCGCTGGGAATGATCGTCGTGATCGGGTTCTTGCTGCTGGTTTCGCTGGTGATGACGACCATGATCCAGGAGATCGTGCAGGCGACGCAGGGAGCAACGGCCGGTCCGGTGGCGTACGCTGTTGCTGCGATTCTGAATACCGCGGCGTCGCTGGCGGTGGCCACGATTCTGTTTGCGGCGATGTTCAAGATCCTGCCGGATGCCAAGATCCCGATGCGGGATGTGTGGGTGGGGGCGGCCCTGACGGCGGTTCTGTTTGTGATCGGGAAGTCGCTGATCGGTTGGTACCTGCAGCAGTCGAACATGGGGGGAGGCTGGGGGAGTGCCGCGGCCTCGATGATCGCCGCTTTGGTGTGGGTGTATTACTCCTCGCTGATCGTGCTGTTCGGGGCCGAGGTGACCCAGGCCTGGATTCGGGCGAAGGGGGGACGGATCGAGCCGAGCAAGGGGGCGGTGAAGAAGGTCCAGGAAAAAAAGTACATCCGGCCGGGATCGAGTGAGCCGGTCCCGGCCAAGTGACAGTGATTGAGCGAAGCGTTCGGTGGTGGGAAAATTTGCAGTGTTGGAGCCGGGGGTCTAGACTGAACGGCGTGCGGAGCCCGAGTCTTTTCTGAGTGAGGGGGAGGTCGATGTCTTCATCGCGGACCACCCGGCTGACTGTTCCTGCGATTCTGCTGGCGACTGCGGCTTTGGTCTGGGGAGATTCGTGGCTGGATCCGCTTCTGAGCCGATCGGGTGCCCGGGCGGTTGAGATTTCGAGCCAGTCGGGGGAACCGAGGGGGGCGGCTGAATCGGCTCCGGTCCGGAGAACGCTGCAACCGGGGGTTGTGAACTGCGCGAACCTCGTTTATGCCGACAGCAAGACGTCTGTCTGCTTCAGTTCGGAGTTCCTGTCGGTCGTCAATCGCGAGACGCATATTCGGGCGAATGAGCAACTGGTGCCGACGCATCTGGAATCGTCCGACCTGTTTCAGTTCCCGTTTGCGGTAATGACGGGGGAGGGGGCCTTTACGCTGACTGAGGTCCAGCGGGCGAACATGCGTGAGTACCTGCAGGCGGGTGGCTTCATCATTGCGTCGGCCGGCTGCAGCAGTCAGCCCTGGCAGGAGAGCTTTCGCCGGGAGATATCGAGCCTGTTTCCGGAGCAGGGGATCCGTCTGAAGCAACTGGATCCGTCACATCCGGTGTTTCACTCTGTGTACGACATCGACGAACTCAAGTGCAAAGGGTCGCGGCGGGCGCATCTGGAGGGGCTTGAAATTGACGGGAAGGTTGTGCTGATCTTTTCTCCTGATGGTCTGAACGACACGTCCAAGGCGGGTGGCAATTGCTGCTGCTGCGGGGGAAACGAGATCAAGAATGCCCGCCAGATGAACGTCAACCTGCTGGCGTACACGCTGACGCACTGAGAAGCTGCTCGTGCCCGGGGCGTGGGGGTGAAACTCGTGAGGGTCTGATCGCCGCGTTGGCGGAGGGGCGGAGCGCATTTTGCAGATGTCGCCTGGCCCGTCATCGGTTGCCGCGACGGGACATGCTGTAAGATGTGACTCGGTGGGGAAGTGTTGCCCCGCCTCCCGGTCCCCCGATTGATACTGCGTCCTCATGAGTGATCCGGAAACGCCGCGACCTGAAAAGCCGACCGAGGCTCCCGACCAGTCAGCGGGAGAGAAGTCGCGCGGCCGTGACCGAAAAGAGCGGTCTCCGGGATCGATCGCCCTGTATGTGATTCTGGGCGTGGGACTGCTGCTGATCGTGCTGAACATGTTCTTCGGATCCCGCCGGGGTCGGGAGATCGACTTTGGTGAGTTCGAGGCGGGACTCCGGGACGGCCGGTTCAACAGCGAGAACGTCTTTGAGCTGACGTTCAGTGAGGATTACATCCGCTTCCAGAACCGACCGGCGACCGAGGCGGGGGATCTCGTCGATGGACTGGGATCCCGGCCGGATCCGCAGCAGCAGGAGCAACTGGCTTCGGCCGCGGAGCTGGAGCGGTACCTGATCCCGATCGGAGGCATCCCCGAGCCGTCGCTGCATGAGCTGCGGCAGTTGCTGCGAGAGCAGGGGATCGTGGTGAAGGGGTCGGCTCCGCCGACGGAATGGACGTCGGTTCTGTACTTCGCCTTCCTGCTGACGCTGGTGTTCGTGTTTATCCTGTTCTTCCGGAAGATGGGAGGGCCCGGTTCGGCGATGTCGTTCGCCCGCAGCCGTGGTCGTCTGTACGCCGAAGACGATACGCGGGTCACCTTCGACGACGTGGCAGGTATTGAAGAGGCTGTCGCCGAATTGCGCGAGGTCGTCGATTTCCTGAGGAGCCCGGAGAAGTACCAGGCACTGGGGGGACGGATTCCGCGAGGGGTGCTGCTGGTTGGTCCTCCCGGTACCGGGAAGACGTTGCTGGCCAAGGCGGTGGCGGGGGAGGCACGGGTCCCGTTTTTCAGTCTTTCGGGGTCTGACTTTGTCGAGATGTTTGTCGGCGTGGGAGCGGCGCGGGTGCGTGACATGTTCGCCCAGGCCGTGCAGAAGTCGCCGTCCATCATCTTCATCGACGAGCTGGATGCGCTGGGGAAGGCCCGCAGCGGCGGGATGCCGGGTGGACACGACGAACGTGAACAGACGCTGAATGCGTTGCTCGTCGAGATGGACGGATTCTCCTCCGATGAAAGCGTCATTGTGATGGGGGCGACGAACCGGCCCGAGACGCTTGACCCGGCGCTGATGCGGCCGGGGCGTTTCGATCGGCATGTGCTGGTCGACAAGCCCGATTACCGCGGCCGCGAGGCGATCCTCAAGGTGCACTCGTCACGGGTGAAGCTGGCGGATGACGTCGATCTGGTGCGGCTGGCGAAACTGACAGCGGGGTTTGCGGGGGCGGATCTGGCGAATCTGGTGAATGAGGCAGCCCTGCTGGCAGCGCGGCAGGACAAGCGGGCCGTCACCATGGAAGACTTTGAGGAAGGTGTCGAGAGAGTCGTCGCAGGGCTCGAAAAGTCTTCGCGGATTATCCACGAAGAGGAACGCCAGCGGGTGGCCTATCACGAGTGCGGTCACGCGCTGGTTGCCTGCCTGCTGCCGCACGTTGATCCGGTTCACAAGATTTCGATTATTCCGCGCGGGTACGGGGCACTCGGTTACACGCTTCAGCGTCCTGAGGAAGACCGTCACCTGGTGACGCAGACAGAACTCCGCAACCGGA
This sequence comes from uncultured Planctomycetaceae bacterium, assembly GCA_964624215.1. GTDB lineage: Bacteria > Planctomycetota > Planctomycetia > Planctomycetales > Planctomycetaceae > CAZUXX01. Next base: position 1,877 of record CAZUXX010000015.1, on the reverse strand, counting down.
TCTGCGTGCTTCTGGGGGGGATTGCTGCAGAAGAGATTATCTACGACGAGACGTCGACCGGTGCCCAGAACGATCTCGAACGCGCGACCGATATCGCCCGGCGGATGGTGATGGAATTCGGCATGAGCGAGCGGATGGGCCGCGTGAACTACCGGGAAAGCAAGCGGTCGCCGTTTCTCATGGGAACGGTGAGTGGGGGCAGCGATTACGTTCACAGCGAGGCCACAATTCGCGAGATCGACCTGGAGACGAAACGGATCATCGACGAGTGCATGCAGATTGCTCACGATCTGCTGGCGGAGCGGCGCGACCTGCTGGTGCGGCTGACGGAAGAGCTGATTGAAGTGGAGGTGATGGACGCTGCCGGACTCGAGCGGATTCTGGAGGAGTACCGGACGGGTCCTGATGATCCGCTGGGGACGGGTCTTGGTGAAGAATCCGCAGGTTCGCGGGCCCGGGGGGAAAACCTGATCGACACCGAGCCGGGCACCGTCAGCTGATCGTTTCGGCAAGGCTGGTGCTGGCGAGTTGCGCTCTCAGCGTGGCTGGAGCACCGAGAAGTCGGCGAACGTCAGGTAGATCGCAACGACGGCGACCAGCAGTGACAGGCCGGCCCATTGCGCTCCCCGCCAGGGAGTCATGTCGACGGCCCCGACATCCTGCTGGATCCATTCGGTTTCCCGTGGCCAGGTGGCTCCGATCAACAGCATGATGACGATGAGCCAGGCAAATACTGTCCCGAGGAAGTAGAAGGTGTGCATCGAGTCGACGATGGCATTGAAGGGAGGGACGAAGTATCCGATGAGGATCGCCGCAATCCCTACCAGCAGTGCGACCTTGGCCGCGGAGGCGGGGACGCGGCGTGTGACCATTCCGATGAGCGTGACGGCGAAGATCGGGATGAAGTAGATCGCATTCATCTTCTGCAGATAGCCGAAGATGCTCTCTGCCTGATCGAGGAGGGGAGCTGTGGCCATTGACAGAATGGCGACGATCCAGCCGAACCATTTTCCCGAGCGGACCGTTGCATGTTCTGAGGCGTTGGGTCGGAGAGTCTTGTAGAGCCC
>CAZUXX010000015.1:0-800 GCA_964624215.1 uncultured Planctomycetaceae bacterium | reverse complement strand
GCTGAAGAGGGTGCAGGAGCTGTTCAGGGCGGAGTTGAAGCTCGACAGGATGGCACCCACGACGACTGCGGCGAAGAAGCCTGTCAGCGGGTCGGGCAGAACATGGTTGACCAGCCGGCCGTAGGCCTGTTTCGAGTCGAGATCGTCGCCGAGGATGCTGAAGGCGAGCATTCCCGGGAGGACGAGATAGAGGGGCCCCAGGAGTTTGAGGAGGCCTGTCAGCAAAACCCCCTTTTGTCCTTCAGCCAGACTGCTGGCACCGAATGTGCGCTGGATGATCTGCTGGTTGGTGGTCCAGTAGAACAGGTTCAGGAGAAAGATTCCCGAGAAGATCGATCCGAACGGAACGCTGGAGTCGCTTCCGCCGATCGAGTTGAAGCGGTCTGCCTGCTCTTCGTAGAGCCGCTCGGCTCCTGCGACCATTCCGGCGTCTCCTCCCAGGTTCGACAGAGCGTACCCGGTGATCAGAAAGCCCCCGGTCAGCAGCCCGATTCCGTTGAGGGTGTCGGAGACGGCGACTGTCCGCAATCCGCCGAACAGGGCGTAAATGGACCCGATGGTTCCGACGATGATGACGATCACATACAGCGCGACGTCGCGATTGGTAATGCCGGAGGCCCAGTCCCCCACGTGACTCAGCCAGGCAGGCGACGCGGAGGGGTCAGTGATTCCCAGCAGGCGGTCGACCTCGAGCATTTCGAGAAGGCCGGCGGCGCCGGTGTAGAGGATCATCGGGAGCAGGATGGCCATGTAGGCCACCAGGAAGATGATGTTGGTGAGCACCTGAGTCGCGCGGTCGT
>CAZUXX010000014.1:7445-15492 GCA_964624215.1 uncultured Planctomycetaceae bacterium | reverse complement strand
GAACGAGCTCCAGGCCAATCGGACATCGAGGCTCAGTCGCGTGACTGCAGGTTCACACAGACGACCGTCCCGCTGGCGTTGCGCGCATACAGCCGCCCCCCCGAAAGCACCGGGGTCGTCCAGCATTTCCCCTCGAGAATCTTCACACGCCCGCGGGGATCAAAACCGTCCACCGTCGCAGGAGCAATCAACAGCTCTCCCTGCTCGCTCAGCACAAGCAGGTGACCATCGGCGGCGACCAGCGTTGCCGACCCGAGACCACTTTCGTTCCACACGACCGTCCCCGAGTCGATCTCCAGACACTTCAGAGCCGTCTCGCGGCCGGCATCTCCGTCGACGGCATACAACGCTCCGTCGATGACCACCCCCGGGCTCATCTGGTTTCGCAGCTCCCGCGTCCGCCACAATTCCTCCGGTTCGTCTCCCGCCTGCGGGACGAGCAGCGACGACCCCTTCGCGTAGCCGGATGAGACCAGCACCCGCTCCCCGACCACGTACGGATCCGCCGCGTTCACCCCGTACCGGGTGATCCAGCGGAACGACCAGACCACCTCACCGGTCTTCGCATCGACGGCATTCAGCGTCTTCGCCGAAACCACCACCGCCAGTCTCCTTCCCCCGGAGATCAGAGGCACCGGCGAGGCATAGCCCGCATCTTCCCGGTTGTCCGACTGCCACACGATCGACCCGTCCTCAGGATTCACCGCCACGCCCCGGCTCCCGGCATTGATCAGCAGATTCCCCTCGATCGGGATCGGCGACGACGAAAACCCCCACGTCGGAATACTCACCTCGCAGGTGGCCGGCAGATCCGTCCTCCACTGCGGCTCGCCACTCGCTGCGTCATGGCAGTGCAGTTCCCCCCGTCGACTCAACGTGAAGACGCGACCCTCGAGCACCGTTGGCGTCGACGTCGGCCCCCCCTCAAACAGGTTCGGATCAAGCGGAGCCGCGTATTCCTGCGTCCAGACGACGTCGCCCGGCTCTTGGTCCAGGCACACCACCTGGTCCTTCTCGTCCCGGTTCCCGAGCGTGTAGACCCGGTTCCCCACGACCGCGAACGAGGAGAACCCCGTCCCCACCTCGGCGGTCCACACGATCTCAGGCTCCCCGCCAGCCTCCCACTGCTGCACAAATCCGGTCTCGTCCGAATGACCGGTGTGATGCGGCCCTCGCCAGTGGGGCCAGTCGGCCCCGCGCGCTCCCGGCACGACAGCGAACAACAGCAGGAGCAACAGGGCAGGGCGAGGCATCATCAAGGACTCGGAACAGGGACCGGGATCACGCCCCGTAACTCGCACGGCGGATCGGCTGCAGCCGACGATCGAACCGCAGCCGCAACGCCAGCACCAGAACAAAGAAGGCCGCCAGAGCAATCCAGCCGGGAGGACCGAATATGACCGTCGCATTCAGCATCATGAACGCAAACACGCAGTGAACCAGCCACCGCCACTGCAAGGCGACCCGCAACCACGCCCGCGTCTGATCGACCCACACACGAACGACATCCAGCGTCCACAGCACCAGAAACAGGTAATTCAGATACAACCCGCCCCCGGAACGGATCCCCGTCTGCAGCTCCGTCTGGTCAGCCGTGTGCTGCAGAGCCTTCTGGTGGCTCCAGTCATGCACGAGCTCAAACGCCGCATACACGTGAACCACGAATACGATCCATCCCAGCGTCCACAGGATCGCCCCCGCACGCGTCGACCGCCACAACAGCCGCCGCCCATCTGCCAGCAATGCCAGCAGATACAGCCCGACAGCAAGCCGGGCACTCCAGTCGACCCAGTCCGGTGTCACGTCTCTTCGACCGTCTCAATGACCGCGGCCCGATCCAGTTCAATCCGCAGCTTGATGATCCGTCGCTTGTCGGCTTCCAGCACCGTGAAGTCCAGATTCCTCCAGCGGAACTTGTCCCCCGCGACTGGAATCCGGCCCAGCTCCGAAAACACGAACCCGCCGATCGTGTCGTAATCCTCTTCCTCCGGCAGTTCATATTCGAACTGCTCGTTCAGATCGTCAATATGCACCCGGGCATCGACTTCGATTGTCGTCGGATCCACCCGGACAATCTGCTCCTCGGGCTGCTCATCGAATTCGTCTTCGATATTCCCGACGATCTCCTCGAGAAGATCCTCCATCGTCACCAGCCCGGTCATCCCGCCGTATTCATCCAGCACGATGGCCACGTGCGTCCGCTCCTTCTTCATGATCTCCAGAAGCGTCTCGATGCTCGTCGTCTCCGGGATGAACAGCGGCTCGCGGGCCAGCTTGGCCAGATCCACGTCGTCTCCGTCGGCCCGCCCGTTCGCCAGAAGCTCCCGCGCATACAGGATGCCGACCACGTCGTCCTGCGAATCCCCGTACACCGGGATCCGCGAATGTCCGCTCTCGATGATCACCCGCCGCGCCTCGTCGAACGAAGCATTCGCCGGCAGAAACACCACATCGGTTCTGGGGGTCATGACCGCTTCCACGTCCACCTCGTGGAGCTCCATCACCCGCTGGATCATCCGCCCGTGCCGCGTCTCGACCAGACCTTCCCGCTCCCCTTCATGCACAACACTCTGGATCTCTTCAGCAAAGGCATCGACCGATTCGCGATCCGGGTCTTTCCGCCCCGCGACCCGGTGAAACAACGTGTTGATCTTCCCCGCCACCAGTAACAGCGGTCGTGAAAACACCGTCAGCGCACTGAGCAGCGGCCACGTCCGGTACAGCACCTGCTCTCCCGCAACCAGCGACAGGGCCCACGGAACAATCACAACGCCCAGAAGAAGACCGGCAACCAGTCCTGCCCCTTCGAAAACCATGGTCCACCGTGCTGCCGTCCCTTCCGGGATCGACTGGCCCACCACCAGCACACAGAGTCCCACCGTCAGCAGAACGACCAGCCACATCTCGCAGGCGAGCTGAGCGTCCTCGTCGTGCTTGAGAACGTGGCCGAACCGGTCGTCCTTGTGTCGCTCGCGACAGATCTGCGCGAGTCGGCTGCGGGAAAAATTCCTGAGGCTGTAGCACGCCAGCGACAGGAACACACTCCCCACCAGGCACACGCCCGGAATGATGGTTTCCAGATTGTCGGACAAGATTCCGCTCGCGGTCACGCTGTCGAGTCGCCACACCATGTTCGCAGCGACGCCATCTAATCCTGATAATGTGGTACAAGGCCCCACTTTTGCAAGATCAGCCGCTCCCAGCGACGCATCTCCGCCCGCTCCGATTCCTCCTGGTCGTCGTAACCGCACAGGTGCAGCAGACCGTGCACCAGGTACAGCGCCACTTCGCTGGAAGCCTCCCAGCCCGCTTCCGCCGCTTCCCGGACAGCCGTCTCCGTGCTGAGGATCACTTCACCCTCCAGTCGCTTCCCCCGCCCGCGGACCGACTCCGCCGGCAGATCCTCCTCCAGGTCGCCCGCATCACACTCCAGCAGAAAACTCAGAACATCGGTCGGATAGTCGTGCTCCAGGTGATGCCGGTTCAGTTGATGCATCAGCGCATCAGCGATCAACGCGACACTCACATCCGCCTCGGCCACTTCCTGCATGTCGAGCACGGTCCGCGCAATCGTCCTCAACCAGTCCTCATCCAGCGACAGGATGTCCTGCTCATCGGCAATATCAATGCGGAAACGTTCCTCGTTCCCGGAACCGGACAACGCAATCACGGCTTATCCACCAATCGAATACATCGGACGGTCCGGCTGCACGAAGCGGGCCGTGTTGATCTCGTGCCCTTCCTTCTTCGCGCCGATCGACGCTCGCACAGCCGAAATGATCTCCGCATCCTCGGCTCCCCGCCGCAACAGCTCCTTCATGTCCGTCTCTTCCAGACTGAACAGACAGTTCCGCAGCTTGCCGTCAGCTGTCAGCCGGAAGCGGTTGCAGCTCATGCAGAATGGCTGGCTGACCGACGCAATAATCCCGATTCGTCCCACGCCGTCTGCAAACTCGAACTCCGTCGCCGGAGCATGCCGGTCGTTCCCGGATACCGGCACCAGAGCCTGAACCTCCCGCGAAAGGATCTCCAGAATCTCCGCGGCAAACAGCACCTTCTCCCGCTCCCACGCGCTATCGGCATCCAGTGGCATGTACTCGATGAACCGCACCTCGCAGCCCGTCTCACGGGCGAAATGAGCAAACGGAACCACCTCCGATTCCGTCAGCCCCCGCAGGGACACCGCATTCACCTTGATCGGGGCAAACCCCGCCCGACGCGCCGCGTCAATCCCCTCCACCACCCGCTCGAAGCCTTCCCTCCGGGTGATCTGCCGGAACTTCTCCGCGTTCAGTGCATCCAGGCTCACATTCAGACGCTCCAGGCCCGCGTCTCGCAGACGCTGTGCCTGCTCCGCCAGCAGCAACCCGTTTGTCGTAATCCCGACGTCCTCGATCCCGTTCAGACTCACCAGACGCTCGACGAGCTCGTGCAGGTTGCGCCGGACAAGGGGCTCCCCTCCGGTCAGGCGAACCTTGCTCACACCGCAGGTGGTCATCACCTGCACAAACCGCTCGATCTCCTCATAGCTGAGCAGCTCACGGCGATTCATGAACTGCACATCCCCCGCCGGCATGCAATAAAAGCAGCGGATGTTGCAGCGGTCCGTCACGCTCACGCGCAAATTGTCGTGAACGCGACCGAACGCATCGACGAGGGGAGGATGCAGCGGCATGGGCAAGCCGGCGCCGGACTGTCAGGATTTGCCGTCCCACCTCAGCAGGCACATGTCTGCCGAGGTGACCAGCGGATCGGAACGGGTTCGCAGCAGGAAATCAATGTGGTTCGCAATCGTCCTGGTGCCAGACCGGCGAAACTGCCAGTGCTCGCCGCGATGACGTCACCACGAGCGCAACTCCCCGGTCGAATGAGCACCACCCGCGGGAACCAGGACAGACCCACCGCGGCATGCACGAACTGACTCCATTCTACGTCTCCCCCTGCCCGTGAGCATACCGCGCCGTCGGAAAGGAATCTTGCGTGCGCGAGCATCCGGCACACCGAGCCAGTCCTCGAACAACCCCGGCATCAGGCTCCATCGGTCTTAAGGAGTGCCTCGACATGCGCTCGCGTCAGCCGGGCCGGCAAGAGGCTGCCGGCGTTCTGGTGCGCCGCCGCCAACCCCCACCGAACCGCCTCGTCGACCCCGCGGCCAAGCGACAAGGCAACAGCAATCCCCGCCGCGGTGCAGTCGCCGCATCCAATCGGATTCACACAGTCCTCAAGAGGAAACGGCTGGATCGGCCACGCGCTCTCACCGGTCAGCAGCCACGCCGGATCGGGACCGGCCGTCACCAGCACACTCTCCGCACCCAGTTGCCGCAGTTCCTGCATCGCCGACAACAACAGGTCCTGGTCTCCCTCAGGGATCTCACGTCCCTCTGTCAGTGCGAGTTCTTCGCGATTCGGCTTCACCAGCGTCGGACCATGCGGCAGTGCCGCCAGTAACTCCGGACCACGGGCATCGAGCACCGTCATGCCCCGGTATCCCTCCAGCAGGCGCGCATAGAAATCGTCGGGCGTCCCGGCCGGAAGCGAGCCGCTCAGCGCGACCACCGTGGCGTGGTCGCGCACCGACAAAAACACCTCCTCAAACTCCGCCAGCTCTTCGTCGGTGAGCGGCGGAGCATTCTCGACAATCTCGGTGAATGCGCCAGTCGACGTATCGAGTAACGTCGTGCACACCCGGGTCGCCGCCGCAGTGCGGACCCACCGGGCAGCAATCTCGTCGCGTTCGAATTCCTGCACAATGGCATGACCCGAGGCTCCCCCGGCGACCGAAATCGTACAGCACTCCTCCCCCAGAGCGTGCGCACCGCGCCCGACATTCAGCGCCTTGCCCGATGCGCACCACGTTGTCGTTTCTGCACGATTCACCTCCCCGATCCGCAGCGAACCCAGCACGCTGATCTGCTGCCATGCAGGGCTCAGGCCGGCTGCGACGATCATGGCATCCAGGAGAAAATCGAGTTTAATCGGGTGAGAAGTCCGCGTCTTACCGCGCGATACCGACCGCACGGATCTCGCGCATCACCACAGTACGGACCTCTCCCGGGTACGTCATGTTCTCTTCCACTGCCCGTGCAATATCCCGTGCCAGCTTCGCCGCCTCGCGGTCGTTGATCGACTTCGGATCCACAATCACCCGCACTTCGCGGCCGGCCTGCACGGCGTACACCTGGCTGACACCGGGGAACCCCAACGCGATCGCTTCGAGCTCCTCGAGTCGGCGGACGTACTTCTCGAGCGTCTCGCGTCGCGCCCCCGGACGCGATGCCGAACAGGCATCCGCCGCCGCCGTCAGCACCGTGTAGAGGTACTCCGGGCGAATGTCGTCGTGGTGCCCCGCCGCCGCGTGCACCACCTCCGGGCCCTCGCCGTACCGCTTGAGCAGTTCCGCGCCGATCGCCGGATGCCCCCCTTCCATCTCGTGATCAGCCGCCTTGCCGATGTCATGCGTGAAGCCACAACGCCGGGCCAGGGCCGCATCCAGACCCAGTTGCTCGGCCATCAGACCCGTCAGGTGCGCAACCTCGATCGAGTGCTGGAGCACGTTCTGGCTGTAGCTCACACGGAAGTGCAGCCGCCCCATCAGTTGCAGCAGCTTCTCGTGCAGTCCCGCGACACCGGCCTCCTCGGCCGCCTCTTTCCCCAGATGCAGGATCCGCTCCTCCATCTCGGCCTGGGTCTCGCGCACCACCTCCTCGATGCGGGCCGGGTGAATCCGGCCATCCTGGATCAGCGTGACCAGTGACAGCCGCGCAATCTCGCGGCGAACGTTGTCAAAGGCAGAGACCACGACGACCCCGGGCGTGTCATCCACGATCACATCCACCCCGGTTTCTTTCTCAAACGCCCGGATGTTCCGCCCTTCACGCCCGATAATCCGCCCCTTCATCTCATCATTGGGGATATCGACCGTCGAGACGGTTGTCTCCGACACGTGGCTGGCGGCATACCGCTGAACAGCCATTCCCACGATCTCGCGCGCCAGCTTCTCCGACTGTTCCTTCAGCTCCTGTTGCTGTTTGAGGATCAGACTTCCTGTCTCGTTCTTCAGATCCTGCTCCAGCCGCCTGAGCAGCCGGGCCGTCGCCGCCTCCCGGTCCAGACCACTGATCGTGTACAGCTCTTCCTGCTCCTGCTTGAGCAGCTTCTCCAGCTCGGCTTCGCGGACCTCCGCCACCCGGGTCTTCTCCGTCAGTCGCTGCTGCATCGTCTGCAGCATCTGCTCTTTCTTGGAGATGTCCGCCTTGAGCTCTTCCAGCTTGGCTTCGCGCCTGTCCACCTGACGCTCCTGCTCGCGCAGGGCCTCACGCGACTGCTGCAACTCTTTTTCCAGCTCTTCCCGCCGCCGGAGCAGCTCTTCTTTCGCTTCGAGACTGGCGGTCTTCTTCAGCGTCTCGGCGTCGCGGCGGGCATCGTCGATCAGCTGGTCCCGCGTCCGGTACGCCGAGCCCATCCGCAGTCGGTCGAGAAAGAAACCGACCAGCCCGCCGAAGACCAGGCCCAGGGCCAGGGCAAAATACGGGTTGTCCATGCAGGTTGCCCCCTGTTGAAGGTGAAACCTGCTTTACGGCGAGCCCGTGACAGGCTCTCCGTCTGGCCAACCGTACGCGGGCCATCGTCGGTGAACGATGGCCGCGCCGCCCGCGAGAGCACGTTAGCGTCGAGATCTTCCCGGTTCCGGTGGAGGAACCGGATCCGCCGGAACCGGCGCGTACGCCGGGGCCAGCCGTCCCCACCGCCAACCGAACAGCCCCGCACCGCGACGGCCGGACTTGCGGCCACGCGGCGGACGCGGACCCTGGTCATCATCGCCCAGCATCGCAGCCAGCACTTCCATCGCCCACAGGGCCGTGCCGATCAGCAACAGGCAGAAGAACCAGAGAAGTTCGGCAACGCAGCGGAGTCGAGTACTCAACATGCTTACCTGTTTTCGCTTTTAAGACGTTCGAGAATGCCGCCGCCAGAGGCTCCTGTTAACCCGTTCAGCTAACAGTTCGACGGACTTCCCCGCAGACGTACGTTCCGGCCAGACTGCCGA
>CAZUXX010000014.1:3146-7435 GCA_964624215.1 uncultured Planctomycetaceae bacterium | reverse complement strand
AGGTCACGATGTGATGTGATGACTGAAAGCAACACGTCTGGAGACGAGCAAACACAGCCGAACGGCCGGCACACCCATCCACCGAACATCCTAGAGCAGAACGGGATTACGCGTCAAACCACGAGCAGTTCAGTCTTCGTCTGCCACCCGCCACGGTCAACATCTTTCCCGGGGATTCCATGAGTTTTTCCCCGAACATTCACCGGCCAAAACACGCCCGCCCCGCGCGACACCTCCCGGGCAGACCACCTTCACAACCCCCCCGGCTCTCAGAGTGAATCCGGCTCGCACCACCCGCTTCCCCTTCCCAGACACACATCGACGGGCCTGTACCTCTCGAACTCCAGTACCCGATTGGGGGCGGCAGGACACCGGACTCACCTCCAGCCCCCACCTCAACGAGCCCTCCCGCAAACTCCCCACCAATCGCGCCGCTGGCCGGACCCCTGGTCACCGCCCGGGAGCCAGCGATGCTGCGATCGGTGCTGCCGGAACGTTCTGACCCCGGCAACTCTCCTGCCAACACCCACCGACCGCGTTACGACATCCGCCGCCGTCCCCCCCAGGACCACCGCTGCCAGCACCGCGGCCACCCACACATCGGGATTCTTCCACCATCCGGACATCGATCGACTCCGCTCCCTCAGGACAAAACCCGGCCCCCGCGGCAGATGCCGAAACCGCCACAAACTCTCGAACCCGTCCGGCAAGGCAACCCGGACGCACAGCACATCTCGCCCCGCCTCCTGCGACACGCCTGGCGCCCCGGGTTGCCTGCTGGAGTCCAACGCACGTCGACCCCCTGTCGCGACGCCCCGCCACAGCATTTTGTCCCGACCAGCTCCCGACCGATTGTCCCCACGCGCCACTCCGGTAAGCTGCTCGAAACAATCGATTCTCTCAGGAGGACCCCATGATGAAGTTTCCCAGCGCTCTCGTTGCCGCCACCCTCCTTGTCATGACTGCCGCACCGCTCCGCGCCGAAGTCCAGTCGAAAGAAATCCGCTATCAGGTCGGAGACCTTCAGGCTCATGGATACCTGGCGTGGGACGACCGCTTTGAGGGACCGCGACCCGGAGTTCTCGTGATCCACGAATGGTGGGGACTCAACGACTACGCACGCCAGCGGGCCAACCAGTTGGCAGAACTCGGCTACGTCGCCTTTGCCTGCGACATGTACGGCGAAGGGAAGACGGTCGATCATCCGCAGGATGCCGGCCGAATGGCCTCCATGGTCCGCGCGAATGTGGACGAATGGCGCAAGCGCGCCGAAGTCGCACTCAAGGTGCTGCGCGAACAGCCGCAATGTGACAGCGAGCGACTCGCCGCCATCGGCTACTGCTTCGGAGGCTCCACCACTCTCCAGTTGGCGTACACCGGGGCCGATCTCGATGCCGTTGTGACCTTCCACGCCGCACTGCCGGTCCCCTCCAAAGAGGACGCGCAAAAGATCAAGTCGACCATCCAGGTCCACCACGGAGCCAACGACACGTTCATCCCGCAGGAAACCATCGAGAAATTCCAGGCCGCACTCACCGAAGCCAACGTTGACTGGGCAATGACTTCCTACGGGGGGGCTGTCCACAGCTTCAGCGTCAAGGGTTCCGACGAGAAGGGCATCGACGGAATCGCCTACGACGAAAAGGCCGACCAGCGCTCCTGGGACGCCATGCTCGACCTCTTCCGACACGCAGGCATGCCACCCCGGAAGTAAACCGGAACACATCGACAGTCGACACCGTTCGTTCCGATCCAGATTCGGGACGAACGGTTCGTCATTTCCAGCCGTTGCCGTGGCAACCCGCCGGAGTGACCCAGACTCTCCCGATCACCTCCGGCAACACGTCAGCCCAACGGCGACGCGTGCCTGCAGCCACACAGGCCATTTGTCGATCAAACGCCGTCACGAGTATCCTCGCCCGGATCAAATTCCCGGGACGCTCCGGCCTATGACCGCCATCCTCGGTCTGTCCGCTTACTATCACGATTCCGCGGCGGCACTGGTCGTTGACGGTCGCGTCGTTGCTGCGGCACAGGAGGAACGCTTCACACGCGTCCGTAACGACGCCTCGTTTCCCCGCCACGCCGTCGACAACTGCCTCCGCGAAGCGGGACTCGAAATCGCCGATCTCGACCTCGTCGGCTTCTACGAAAAACCACTGCTGAAGTTCGACCGGCTGCTCGAAACCTACCTCGCCTTCGCTCCCGCCGGATTCCGCTCGTTTGCCCGGGCCATGCCGGCCTGGCTCGGCGAAAAGCTCTGGCTCAAACGGATCATCCGGAACGAACTCGGTCGCCAGTACCGCCGCCGACTCGTCTTTCCCCGGCATCATCAGTCCCACGCCGCCAGCGCCTACTTCCCCTCCCCGTTCGACAATGCCGCCATCCTCACCATCGACGGCGTCGGCGAATGGGCCACGGCCACCATCGGCCGCGGAGTGCACAACCGGATCGAACTGCTTCGCATGCTCTGCTTCCCCCATTCGCTGGGCATGCTGTACTCCGCGTTCACCAGCTACTGCGGCTTTCGCGTCAACTCCGGTGAATACAAGCTGATGGGGCTCGCCCCCTACGGTCAGCCACGCTATGCCGACCTGATCCGCAAAACGCTGATCGACCTCCGGGACGACGGCTCCTTCCGGCTGAATCTGGAGTACTTCAACTACTGCCAGGGACTGACGATGACGTCCCGCCGGTTCCATCAGCTCTTCGGGCGACCGCCTCGACAGCCCGACACCACACCCGAAGAACTCGACCTCGACCTGGCCGCCTCCGTCCAACAGGTGACCGAAGAGATCGTGCTGCGCATGGCTCGACACGCGCAGGCCCTCACCGGATGCGAAAACCTCTGTCTCGCCGGCGGAGTCGCCCTCAACTGCGTCGCGAACGGACGGCTGCTCCGGGACGGACCCTTTCGCAACCTCTGGATCCAGCCTTCGGCCGGCGATGCCGGCGGTGCTCTCGGAGCCGCACTGCTGATCTGTCACCAGTTGCTCGGGCATCCGCGCCACCCCGACCCGCACGACGCTCAGCAGGGATCACTCCTCGGACCGTGCTACTCCGCCCCGGAAATTCGCCAGACCCTCGACTCGGCAAATGCCATCTACACCGAAATCAACGACGAACATCGCCTGTTGGAAACCGTCGCTCGCGAACTGGCGCAGGGCAGGGTGGTCGGCTGGATGCAGGGGCGGATGGAGTTCGGACCCCGCGCACTCGGCAACCGCAGCATTCTCGCCGACCCCCGTCAGCCCGGCATGCAATCCCTTCTCAACCGCAAGATCAAGTTCCGCGAATCGTTCCGCCCCTTCGCTCCCGCCGTGCTCAAGCAGCACGCGCCCGACTGGTTCGATGTCCCGGAAGGGTACGACAGCCCGTACATGCTCCTCGTGGCGCCGGTCCGCAACACCGATCGCATCAAGTCCGCCGGTTCCGGATCGACCCTCCCGCCTCTCGATCGGCTGCAACAGGTGCACTCACCAATCCCCGCGGTGACACATGTCGATGCCTCAGCACGGATTCAGACGGTCGATCCGCAGCGATTCCCCAGGTTCGCCGCCCTCCTCGACGAGTTCTTTCGACAGACCGGCTGTCCCGTTCTCGTGAATACGAGCTTTAATGTGCGCGGCGAACCGATCGTCTGCTCGCCGCTCGATGCCTGGCGATGTTTCCTCCGCACCGACATGGACCTCCTGGTCATCGAAAACTTTCTCCTGCACAAACGCGATCAGCCCGCCGAACTGATTGAGAAGTCCCGGGAAAACCCCGCCGCCTTCCCTCCCGACTGAGCCTCATTCACCGGCCATCGGGAGCATTGTCCGGAGATCATGCACTCATCCGGCCGTCCACCGGTCATCAACACGCCGACAGACGATCCCTGACAGGATCGGAGCCCCACACGGATGCTTTCCATCAACCGCGACCCGTCGACTCGCGACCTCCGCATCTTTGCTGCCGGACTGATCCTGTTTGCAGCCCTTCTCGCGTGGTTGGCACACAACAGCACCGACTGGGACGGGCTGGTCAGCGGCTTCGCCGCACTCCTCGCAGGGACGGGGATCCTTGGTTGCTGGAAGCCCGCCGCCCTCAGACCCGTGTACATCGGCTGGATGACGGCCGTCTTCCCGATCGGCTGGATCATCACTCACCTGCTCCTGGCTCTTGCCTGGTACGGCGTCGTCACACCCATCGCCCTGATGCTCCGCATTGCCGGACGCGACCCGCTGCTCCGCAGACCAGCCCCGCAACAGAGCAGCTTCTGGGTCGACGTCGCCGCGACACAACACGAT
>CAZUXX010000014.1:0-3136 GCA_964624215.1 uncultured Planctomycetaceae bacterium | reverse complement strand
TCGGCAATCCTGATTGCCCGTTTCACACCGCGCGCAACCGGAGGATCCGCGGCACCGCAGCAACTCACCTTGCCGTATCTTCACGGCTCCACGTATCGTCCCCCCCGCCCCGCTGCCGTTTCCAGGGGCCACACGGTGACTGTTGCAGGAGATGCCGAATGCCACTTCTCGAGTGTCGCAACCTCGTGAAGGTCTACCCCGGCGGCAAGCGCGCCGTCGACGGAGTCAGCTTCGACGTCGACGTCGGTGAAATCGTCGGACTGCTGGGCCCCAACGGAGCTGGCAAATCGACAACGTTCCGCATGGCCTGCGGGTTGATGAATCCCACCGAAGGGCAGGTCTTTCTCAACGGAGAAGAAGTCACCCAGTGGCCGATGTACAAGCGGGCCAGGCACGGCCTCGGCTACCTCCCGCAGGATGCCAGCATCTTCCGCAAACTCACGGTTCGTCAGAACCTGCAGGCCGTTCTCGAATACCTCCCGTTCAGTGCGAAGGAACGCCGCGCCTCCATCGATCGGCTGCTCGGACAGTTCGGCCTGACCGATCGTCAGCATCAGTTGGCCGCCGACCTCTCCGGCGGAGAGCGACGCCGCCTGGAGATCGCCCGCTGCCTGGCCAGCCGGCCCAGAATCATCCTGCTCGACGAGCCGTTCACCGGCATCGACCCGGTCACAATCAACGACATTCAGGATATCGTCGCCGGCCTTCGCGACGACGGCATCGCCATCCTGCTGACGGACCACCGCGAACGCGAAACCCTTACCATCACCGATCGCAGTAACGTCATCTGCGCCGGGAAGGTCCTCGTCAGCGGTGACGCGCAGACCGTGCTCAACGACCCGGTCGCGCAGGAGATGTACTTCGGACGCCGCTTCGACGCAACATCGATCATTGAAGAGAAGTCCAACTTCCGGAAGGCGGCCTGACACGCCTCCCGCCAGACTCGCCCTCTGGCGACCGAACCCGGGCTCTCCCCGGTCGGCGACCCCTCCACGCTCTCCCCGCGTCGAGGCAATCGCTACTATCGAACCATGATCGGGTTCCTCAATCTGGCGATGCTCGCGGGACTGGCCGGTCTGGCGCTGCCCGTCCTGGCGCATCTGCTGAGCAAGCGGAAGTTCGACGTCGTCGAGTGGGGAGCCATGCAGTTCCTCGAACTCGGACAACGCACCCGTCGTCGCATCCGGCTGGAGGAATTCCTGCTCCTGCTGCTGCGCATGGGACTGATCCTGCTGATCGTCCTCGCCCTGGCCCGCCCCTGGCTCGCCGGCAGCCTCTTCGCCGTCGTCGACCGCGGCCCCGCATGCGATACCGTCTTCATCCTCGACGGGTCGTACAGCATGGGGTGGGAAGGCCGGCTCACCACTCCTCACGGGGAAGGCATGCAATGGGTGCACCGCTATCTCGAGCGACTGGGCGGAGGCGACACCGCCGGACTGATCGACGCTCGGGACATCCCCCGCCCGGCGGTCGACCCCCTCACGGCCGACCTCACGCTGCTCCGCAACAGGCTCGACGACCTCCCCGAGCCCTCCGGCTCTGCCAATCTCCCCGCGGCCATCCGCTCCGCAACCCGGATGCTCACCGGGGCCACCAACCTCAAACGGGACATCATCATCGTCAGTGACGGGCAGGCACTCCCCTGGCGACTCGAGGAACCGTTCCTCTGGAATCGCATCGACACCGTCCTCAACGAGGCCGCCGTCCGCCCACGGATCTGGCTCGTCAACCTCGACCAGCAGCTCCCCGCAGACCGCACCAATTTCTCCGTCGAACGGCTGCAACTGTCGCGCGAGTTCACCGTGCCTCAGTTCACCGTCCGCATCCGTACAACCATTCGCCAGTCGCAGGGGAATGCAACCCGCCGGCAGGTCTACTTCGAAGTCAACGGACAGCGACTGGAGAACAAGACTCTCAGCGTGAACCTCCCTCCCGATGGCGAAGCAGCCGTCGAGTTCGACCACCGCTTCGACGAGCCCGGTTCCTATGTCGTCTCCGTCGTCCTCGATGGCGATCAGTTGCCGGGTGACAACCGCGCCGACGCCGCCGTCCAGATCGACAACGGAATCCCCGTGCTGCTTGTTGAAGGACGACCGGACGCTGCCCCGCTTGAACGTTCCACCTTCTACGTCCGGTCTGCCCTGATGCCAACCGGCGTCGACAGCCCCTGGGTCAATGCCCGGGTCATCAGTCCCGACCGCCTGACGGCAGAGGAACTCGCCGGCCAGACCGCCGTCTTCCTCTGCGATGTCCCCCGGCTGACTCAGGCCCAGGCGGAAGCATTGCAGGAGTTCGTTGCCGGTGGGGGAGGTCTTGTCATCGCTCCCGGGGCCTCCGTCGATCCCTCCGCGTGGAATCCGTATTACCGCGAAGGGCAGGGGTGGCTTCCCGCTCGACTGAATTCCATTCGCGACGAGTCTGCCGTCGAAGGCGACACCGTCACCATCGACAACGACAGCCTCCAGCAACCGTGGATCACCATGTTCCGCAAGGATCAGCCGGAGGACGGGTTCGACTTCACCTCCGTTCGGTTCGCCCGCTGGTGGGAACTCACCGTCGACAGCCCTCCCGCCGACGAAGCGGGTCGTGAGGCACCTTCCCCGGCAGGATCACCCGTCGTTGCCGCTCGGCTGAGCAGCGGTGATCCCGCCATCCTGACCCGCTCCCGGGAACGGGGTTCGGTCGCCCTGCTGGCTGTGCCGCTCGATGACTCCTGGAGCACGCTCACAGGTCGCCGGGCACTCGCTCCGCTCGTGCACGAGCTGGTCTTCCTCAAGGCAGGGCAGCACCGCGGACGCAATGTCGACGTCGGGACTCCCTTGGTGCTGAATCTCGATTCCGCATCTGCCACTCAGAGCCGATGGGTCTTCACGCTGCCCGATGGTTCCACCCGGGCTGCGTCTGCTGCCGGAGACGAACTGCGTCCCGCCGTTCAGTTGTCCGAGACCTCGCTCCCTGGTCTGTACGAAGCCCGGCCCGCCGACGCACCGGCCGCCTCCGCCCAGAAATTCGTGGTCAACTTCGACCGCTCGGAATCCGATCTGACTCCACTGACTCCCGAGCAACGGGCGTGGATCGAAGGCGACGACAGAATCCGCAGCGTCCCCGACCTCGAAGCGCTCGTCGCGGCTCAGGC
>CAZUXX010000013.1:3920-15599 GCA_964624215.1 uncultured Planctomycetaceae bacterium | reverse complement strand
CACCGACATCGATGCCGATGCCCGGGACGCGATGCTGCGTGAACTCAATTCGTTCGAGCTTTTCGTCCGCGGTGAAGCCTACCAGCGGCAGCGCGACCTCGACGCACTCTACCTTCAGGAGCGCATCCAGGAGCAGCACGAGCGGCTTCTGGAACAGACCGATCTTCTGGACGAACGCATGGCCCAACTCGTCGAACGGGTCCGGGCTCAGCTGGTCGACTTCCGCGAAGGGGACGACAACGCCGCCGAAGAAGCCGAAGCGGTCGGCCGTCTGATTATCAACCTCCGTCCGGGGAACCCGCTGGGTATGGCCGCTGTCCACGTGGCTGAGTCGGCTGGTCAGTTGCGGAAGGCGGAACGGCTGCGGGCACTCCGGGCCGACCGCTGGCTCGAAACCCTCTACCAGGTCGAACTCTCGCACGTCCCGTTCCCGGATGAACCCCCGGTCCGCTATCCGCCCGCCGAAGTCTGGCAGGCGCTGACAGAGCGTCGCAAGCAGTGGCAGTCGGTCGACCTGCGGGAAAATAATCCGAATGAACGACGCATCCAGGACGCTCTCGAAAAGACCGTCGACCTCGAATTCATCGACACCGAACTGGGACAGGCGCTCATTTCACTGGCCGAGCGCTACCAGATCCCGATCATCCCCGACGAAGTCCGTATGGCGGACCTGGGCATCGGTCTCGACACCCAGATCAACCTCGTCATCTCCGGGATCTCGCTCCGCAGTGCCCTGAAGCTCATGCTTCAGCCACAGGACCTGACCTACATCATCGAAGACGAAGTGATGAAGGTCACAACCATCGACTACGCCAGCCAGGTCCTGCAGACCCGCGTCTACCCGGTGGCCGACCTCGTCATTCCGATCCAGCCGATCATGATGGGCATGGGAGGCGGTGCCTTCGGCGGCGGGATGATGGGCGGCATGGGCGGAGGCATGGGCGGAATGGGCGGAATGGGTGGCATGGGCGGCATGGGAGGCATGGGAATGGGCGGTGGCATGGGAGGCATGGGAATGGGCGGTGGAGGCCAGTTCTTCAGCGTCCCGCCTGAAAAGGCCACCTTTGACAACGCCGCCATCGAGCAGCTCAAAAAAAAAGTGCAGGGAATCGAGTAAACGGGAAGCCTGCACAATCTGCGCAAACTGAAGAGTCGACGCAGCGGGATCCCTCACCGGCTCCCGCTGCCGTCGCGCGCCCCGCGCACGACGACGTCCCGCTGCCCGATCCGAAAGACACTGCTCCCGGGGAACTCTGGCCGGCGTTCTTCGCAAAGCACCGTCCTGCTCCCGCTGCAGTGGCCCGGCACGTCGAAAAGCTCATGCGACTGAAGCAGCATGAGCACATCATCGCGCTCATTCAGTCGGCACTGCTTAACGAACAGTCGCAGCCGTGGATGTACGAGGTGCTGGCACTCAACATGGAGATCTGCCAGCGTCCGCCGGAAGAAATCGAACGGGTCGTCCTGTCCCTCACCGACTTCGGTGCCGCCGACTTCTCCTCGATGATGTTCTCAGCCGCTTATCTGGCGCGGCTGGGACGCGAGGAGGCCGCTCTCCGCCTCTATCGCGAAGCGTCCCGCTTCGCACAGGAACAGCCCGAGCCCTATGTGCTCGGGCTTCGCCTCGCACAGCGGACGAAGAACACCGACGCCATCGAGTGGGCGGCTCTGGGCGTGCTGCGCTACGTCTGGACAGAAGACTATCAGACCGCGCATCGCCGGGCAGAAAATGCACTCGCCGACCGGTTGCAGCAGCTCCGCTCAAAGCGGGATGCCGATGCCGTCGCACGCCTGCAGGCGCGACTGGCAGACGCCCGGCGTCGCGACCTGATCGTCGAATTGCAGTGGAGCGGTGCCGGAGATCTCGATCTGCTGGTGGAGGATCCGTCCAGATTCACGGTCTCCTTCGAGACCCCGCATAGCCCGGGAGGAGGAACGCTCATCCGCGACGGGTACGGGCCGCTTCCCGAAAATACAATCGAGACCTACGTCTGTGCGCTGGGGCTGCCCGGCGAGTACCGCATTCGCGTGCGACACGCCTGGGGAGAAATCGTCGGCAACAGAGCGACACTCAAAATCACGCGCCATCTGGGAACCGAATCAGAAAAGGTCGAAACGCATACCATCACGCTCGGTCCCGAAGACGCCGTCGTCCGCATCGAGTTGTCGGCCGGGCGGCGCGAGGCACTGCGACCGATCGCCGATCGCCAGGTGTCGCGACTCGAACAGACTGGCCGGATGCCCCGGCTCCCGGCCAAACCGGCCAATGTCCAGCAGGCCGTCGCCGAGTTCGAAGCCTCCCGCCGTCAGCAGGACGCGATCCGGATTCGCCAGGTTGGAGCCGTCGGCTACCAGCCGATCGTCCAGATCATCCCGGATGGATCCGCCATGGCGGCACAGGCGGTTGTCTCTCCCGACCGCCGCTACGTCCGGATTGGCGTCATGTCGCAGTTCTCCACGATCACCGACGTATTCACGTTCAGCTTCATTGGGGGAGCAAACGCCGCCGCCTTGCAGCCCGGCGTAGGAAACTGACACCAGAACAGTTCGGGGAGCCGGGACGTCCCTTTCGAACATGCCGGTCACTCGCGAGGGCGTTTGACCAATGGTGCGAGGACGACGGGAATCGCTCTCCCATTCGCAACCGGATTCCAGGAAGGGAGCTATTCCTGAAACTCCTCCTGGACCCGCTTCAGCGCCGATTGCACGGCCCGTTGACGCTCGCCCAGAGGGCCGGCGCGACGGGCTCGCTCCGCACCGGTCACCTGCTGTGCGACCAGTTCGGCATCGAGCCGGTCCGTCTGCCTGTGGACCGACTGCTCCATCTGGCGAAGCATCTTCAGCTCTGCCAGCAACTTGTTGAGATTCCCTTTGCAGCCCATGCACTGGCCATTGGCGACCTGCGGATCAAGCACCTTCCGCGATGCCTGCTGGAGCGCCTGAAGCAACGCCTCCAGGTCTTCAATGACTTCCCGTTCCAGGAGCACCACGTCGTCATCGGCCCGGGCCTCCGCCAGCATCCCCTGCAGCTGCTGTATCTTTGCCAAAACATCGCTCAGTGCTGAGGGAAACACGACACTGAATTCGGTCAGCTCGCAGAGCTCCAGACAGACCGCCCCCAGGGCAATCACTTCGCCTTCCGTCTCCGCCAGCCGCCGGACCGCAACCAGCGTCTGCGGAGATCCTTCCCGTGCACGCGGCTGCAGCGCGAGGGTCGTCTCCTCAATCTGCTTCTGCAGGGCAATCATCGAATGCAGGTGCTCCATCACCTGTTGTCGGACCAGCGCTTCAACCTCCTTGCGAAGTTGCTCTTCTGCCTCCGCCAGCGTCTCGTCCGCCTCAGCCAGTTTCCTGAGTGCCTCAGACTGTTGTTGGGAGGCCGGCTGGCCCTGTCCCTGCGCCAACGATCCCGCGGCGGACTGCATGCACGCTCCGGCAGACCCCACCGATCCTGCAGCGGCCGCTGCGATCGGCCCCAACTGCTTGATGAGTTGCTCCAGATCCCCCGCAGACCGCTGGTTCCGCTGCTCGCCCGGCTGGAGGTTCTGGAAGCTCTCGAGCGTTGACTGTTCGTCCCCGGTCGCCTTGTCCGTCTGCTGACGCTGTGCTTGTTCTGCCTCACTCAGCCGCGCCAGTCTTTCCCGGGCCTCGCGAATTTTCCGCAACTGTTCGAGCTTGATCTCCAGCCCGATGTCGGCGGTGAGCATCAGCCGCTTGAGCTCTTCGAGCTTCTGCAGAATCTCCTGTTGCTGCTCCAGCGCACTCTCAAGCTGCAACGAGTCGATGTAATCGGCAGCCTGACCCATCTGATCGGCGATCAGGTGCTCACGGGCCTTCTGAACCCCCATCAGCAGCCGGGCGGCATCGTCAGGCTGGTCCTCGCGGATGAAGTTCGCCAGACGGAACATCCGTTCCTCCAGCTCCTTCATATGCGCCCGGGCCTTGTCCTGCTGAAAGCGAACCGTCTCGTTCGGCCTGACCTCGCGACCCTGCTCCTGCGCGAGGGCCACAGATGCGGTCAGCACGGCGAACAGCGCAAGAGCTACCTTCATCCCGACCCTCCCGACGAAAAACGTTCGCGTCTCGATTATCAGTCGAGGGATCGGGAACTGCCAGTCGTCCGTGCCTCGCCCGGCACTGGCCAGCGATCACCCCCCCAGCGCCTCGCGATACACCGCCGCTCCGCGTTCGAGGGCCTCGTCAATCCGCGAGACATCCTTCCCGCCGGCTTCGGCCAGATCCGGACGACCCCCGCCACCCCCTCCAACGACTTTGGCAGCCTCCCGGACACAGTCCCCGGCCTTAACGCCCCGCTTCACCAGATCCTTCGAGACAGCCGCCAGCAGGGCCACCTTCCCGTCAATCTCGGCGGCCAGGAGCAGCGCCAGGGATCCCGCCCGCTGACGCAATTGGTCCGCGTACTCACGCAGCGTTTCCCGATCCACGTTCTCCAGACGCCAACACAGAACCTGCGTCTCACCGACCGCCTCTGCGTGGGACAGCAGCTCGGCGGCACGGTCGGCCACGCTCGCACGGGTGTACTGGGCAAGTTCCGTCTTCAGTCGCTTGAGTTCTTCCTGCATCTGGCTGACGCGGCGGGGAAGATCCTGCGGCTGCGGAGACTTCAGTGAAACCTGCAGCTCCTTCAGCAACTTCTCAGACTCGCGGACATGCTGTAGAGCACGTCGACCGGTGCAGGCCACGATGCGCCGCACCCCGGCTGCCACGTTCTCTTCACTGAGGATCTTGCACAGCCCCACCTGCCCGGTGCTCTCCAGGTGCGTCCCTCCACAAAGCTCGCGGCTGAAACCGCCCATCGACACAACGCGAACGCGGTCCGGGTACTTCTCTCCGAACAGGGCCATCGCTCCCAGCTTCCGGGCCTCCTTGAGGTCCATGAAGTCGACCTGGACAGGCGCCCCTTCCGCGATCCGCTCATTGATCTTGTCCTCGATCGCGAGCAGTTCTTCCCGCGTCACTGCCGCTCCGTGCGAAAAATCGAATCGCAGTGAGTCGTCCTCGACACGCGAGCCGCGTTGCATCGCATGCTCGCCGAGCACTTCATGCAGCGCGTGATGCAGCAGGTGCGTCGCGGAGTGAGCACGACGAATCCCCGCCCGCCGCTCGGCGTCGACCTCCGCCATCACCCGCTGCCCGACACGGAGCTCTCCCGAAAGCAGTTGTCCGCGATGGACGATCAGCCCCCCGTGCTTCTGGGTATCGAGCACCTGGAAGGCAACAGCAATCCCCTCGGCCCCGTTGAGCATTCCGGTGTCACCAACCTGGCCACCCGACTCCGCGTAAAACGGAGTCCGGTCCAGGACCAGATCAACCGGCGTGCCCGCCTCGGTCACCTCTTCAACCCGCTTGCCGCCGACGATCAGCCCCCGAACGGTGGCCTCAGTGCTCGTCTGCTCGTACCCGAGAAACTCCGTGTCGCCCGTCTCCTTCTGCAGCTCATCGAGAGGCCCGGCGGCCATCACTCCCCAGCTTCCCACGCCGCTTCTGAGCTTGTGCTCCTGCTCGGCAACGCGGAACCCGTCCATATCAATCGACAGCCCGCGATCCGCGGCCAGTGCCTTCGTCAGATCGAGAATGAAGCCATCCGTCTGGTGCAGATCGAACACATCCCGGCCCGAGAGG
Organism: uncultured Planctomycetaceae bacterium; assembly: GCA_964624215.1. Classification (GTDB taxonomy): domain Bacteria; phylum Planctomycetota; class Planctomycetia; order Planctomycetales; family Planctomycetaceae; genus CAZUXX01. Next base: position 9,956 of record CAZUXX010000013.1, on the reverse strand, counting down.
GTACTCCCCGAGCTTTTCGCCCGTTCGGCCCGCCGCTCGAACTTCGAAAGCCCGCGATCAATCGTGCCCAGAAAATGACTTTCTTCCTCGCGGATCGTGTCGACCACACTCTTCTCGGTCTGGGCCAGCTCGGGGTACGGCTGAGCCATCAGCTCGATAATCGTCGGCACCAGGAGGTGCAAAAACGGCTCCTGCTTCCCCAGCAGAGAGCCTTCCAGAAAGGCCCGCCGCAGCAGCAGACGAATGATGTACGGGGCATCCTTGCTGCCCGGCGCAACCCCTTCGTGAATCGCGAACGTGCACGCGCGGGCATGGTCCGCAATCCGGCGGAGGGCACGCCCCTCCGGACCACTGAACTCGTACTTCCGCCCGACAACCTCTCCCGCCCGCTCACAGAGCGGGCGCAGGATGTCAATTTCGAAGTTGCTCTGCTTCCCCTGCAAGACAGAAGCGGTTCGCTCCAGCCCCATCCCCGTGTCGATGTTTTTCTTCGGCAGCGGACGCAGGTTGTTCGGAGGATCACCGACCCGGTTGAACTGCGTAAAGACAAGATTCCAGATCTCAACCTCGCCATCCCCCGTCTGGTAATAGATCTCACTGCAGGGACCACAAACGCCATCGGGTCCCTGGCTGGGAGCCCCCGCCGGCCAGAAGTTCTCGTTTTCGTCGTCACGGCGAATGCGGCTCGACGGCAGCTTGATCTCGTCGTGCCAGATGTCGAACGCCTCGTCATCTTCGAGATACACGGTGACCGTCAGCCGGTCAGGATCCAGCCCCAGCCACTTCGCATCCGTCAGGAACTCCCACGCCCAGTGTATCGCTTCCTTCTTGAAGTAATCCCCGAAGGAAAAGTTCCCCAGCATCTCGAAAAAGGTGTGGTGGTACGCCGTCACACCCACGTTGCCGATGTCCCCGGTGCGAATGCACTTCTGACACGTTGTGGCCCGGGTGAACTCGATCGGCCCCACTCCAAGAAACTGGTTCTTGAACTGGTTCATCCCGGCCGGAGTAAACAGCACCGTCTTGTCATCGCGCGGGACGAGCACGTCGCTGGGTCGGCGCGTACACCCCTTCGACTCAAAGAACTCCAGATACTTTTCGCGCAGCTCGTCAGTTTTCATGGGACAATCAGGGGATTTACTCAGGGTGCCCGACAAAAGCGCACCACAGCACGTACGGCCAGCGGGGAAGTGTAGGGAGCAACAGGGGCAAGGGTCGAGGGATGCCTCCCGCATCATTTGCAATGTTCACCAGGCTCACATCACCCCACGCCCTGCTCACGCGACCCCCGGTGCCGACACGGACTTTCGCATCAACAATGGCCGAGCGCTTTCCGCCGTCATAGCGGATGGTTTATTGTGAATGGCCGAGCAACGGCTCGCCGGCACGTTCCGATGCCGATCCGCCGACCAGAGACCAGGATCGGCCACACGCTGAGAGAGTCTCTCCCGCACATCCGGTTCGCGCTCCGATGACGAATCTGCAACGCTTCATTCTTCTGCTCTGCCTGATCCCCGGCCTCGCAGGACCGGCTCACGGCGAAGAAGTCGTGTTCGGCCGCGATATCCGGCCGCTGTTGTCCGATCGCTGCTTTGCATGCCACGGACCGGACCGGGCCGGACAGGAGAACGATCTGCGGCTCGACAACCGCGAAGCCGCTGTGGAATTCGCAATCGTCCCGGGAGATGCTTCCGCCAGTGAGCTCATCGAGCGGATCATCAGCGAGGATCCCTCGACGGTCATGCCACCTCCGGAGTCCGCGAAGCCTCCTCTGTCCCCCGCCGAAGTCGATCTGCTCAAGCGCTGGATCAACGAGGGAGCCGACTACACAGAGCACTGGGCGTATGTCCCCCCGCAGCGGCCGACCGTGCCCGCCATTCAAGGAGACACGTGGTCGGCAGGCCCGATCGACGCCTTCATCCTCAAGGAGATGCAAAGTCGCCACCTGGAGCCGGCACCACCGGCCGACCGCCGCACGCTGATGCGGAGACTTTCGTTCGACCTGCTTGGCTTGCCCCCCACCCCCGAGGCCGTCACGGCATTCGAAACCGATCCGGCACCGGATGCCTGCGAGCAGCTGGTCGACCGCATCCTCCAGGATCCCGCATTCGGCGAACGGATGGCCATCTTCTGGCTCGACCTCGTCCGCTATGCAGACACCTGCGGATATCACAGCGACACCGCACGCGAGGTCGATGCGTACCGCGACTATGTGATCGACGCCTTCAACACGAACAAGCCGTTTGACGAATTCACCATCGAACAATTGGCCGGAGACCTGTTGCCCGAGCCCACAATCGAGCAGCGGATTGCCTCGGGGTACAACCGCCTCCTGCAGACGACCGAAGAGGGCGGGGCCCAACCCAAAGAATATGTCGCCATCTACCAGGCCGACCGTGTGCGCAACGTCTCCGACGTCTGGCTGGCCACCACGATGGGTTGCTGCCAGTGTCACGACCACAAGTTCGACCCCCTCTCGATTCGCGACTTTTACTCGATGGCGGCCTTCTTCGCTGACATCCAGGAGAAGCCTGTCGGCCGACAGCAGCCCAACCTGAGACTCCCCACTCCCGAACAGTCACAGCAGATCGCTGAGCTCGAGCAGCGACTCTCTCAAATCCGGAATCAGCCCGTCCCGGAGAAGGAGCTGCTGGATTGGGCGAAATCGCTCCAGGCTCGCCAGTCGGAGACCCGGGAGTGGGTCGTCCACAGGCCAGCTGCCGTCAAATCGACCGGCGGTCAGACGCTGAAAGTCCAGGACGATGCCTCGGTGCTCGCCTCCGGCAAGAACCCCGCCAAAGACGATTACATCGTCACTCTCTCCCCCGGGGCCGGTTCAATCTCGGCCCTCCGGCTTGAAGCACTCACGCACCCCAGCCTCTCGAACGGCTCCCTCTCACGAGCCAACGGGAACTTCGTTCTCACACGCATTGCCATCGAACACCACCGCAAGGACGGCTCACAATACCCGGTGACAATTGCCGAGGCGCGGGCGGACTACGAGCAGCCCGGGTGGCCGGTCACAAGAGTTCTCGACGACAAGGACTCGACCGGATGGGCCGTCAACGGTCATGTCGAAACGAAGCCGCACGTCGCGATGTTCCGCTTCGAGCAGCCCGTTGCCCTGGTGGCGGACGAGCGGCTCATCGTCACGCTCGAACACCGGTCAGCGCACGGACGGCACAACATCGGCCGCTTCCGTCTGAGCACGACCGCAAGTTCGACACCGACGCTGACCGGAGCCGACGACCTCCCGCTTGAACTGGTCGAGCTCCTCAGGCACCAGCCGGACACGCTCACACAGCAACAGCGTGATCTGCTGGCAAAGCATTACCGCGAACTCGCGGAGTCATATGCCCCCCAGCGCAAGCAGATCGCCGAACTCGAAAAGTCCCTCAAGCAGGTCCACGACTCTGTCCGGGTCATGCTGGTCGCCGAAGCCGGAATGCCCCGGGAGGTTCGAATCCTCCCCCGTGGCAACTGGCTGGATGACAGCGGCGACGTTGTCGAGCCGGCCATCCCGGCCCGGTTCGGATCTCTCGCGATCGACGACCGCCGGGCCACGCGCCTCGATCTCGCCAGGTGGATCGTCTCGCCCGACAATCCCCTCACGGCACGCGTTTTCGTCAACCGCCTGTGGAATCTCTGCTTCGGACAGGGACTCGCTCCCCTCGACGACGTCGGCTATCAGGGAGCCTGGCCGACTCACCCCGAACTGCTCGACTGGCTTGCTGTCGAATTCGTCGAAAGCGGCTGGAACGTCAAGCACATCCTCAGGCTGATCCTCAATTCACAGGCCTACCGGCAAAGTTCAATCTCCACCGCCCAGAAGCGCAGCGCCGACCCGTTCAACAAGTGGCTGTCCCGTCAGAACCGGTTCCGTCTCGATGCCGAGATGGTGCGGGACAACGCCCTCGCAGTCAGCGGCCTGCTCGTCGATTCACTCGGCGGCCCGTCCGTCAAACCCTACCAGCCGGCAGGCTACTGGAAGCATCTGAACTTTCCTCCGCGCGAATGGCAGTCGGATACCGACGCCAACCAGTACCGGCGGGGCGTTTACACCTTCTGGTGCCGATCGTTCCTGCATCCGAGCCTGAAGGCGTTCGACGCCCCCAGTCGCGAGGAGTGTACGGCCGAGCGACCACGATCCAATACGCCCCTGCAAGCTCTGGTCCTGCTGAATGATCCCACGTATGTGGAAGCCGCACGCGTCCTCGCAGAACAGGTCGCTTCCCACACGGGAACGGAGTCGGAGAAACTCGAATGGGCATTCCGGAAAGTGCTCCAGCGAACACCTTCTCCGGACGAGGCAGAGATCCTCCTGACTCTCTATCAGCAGGAACTGGAACGGTACCAGCAGGCGTCGGATCTCGCCGGACAGGTGCTCGGCAATGGCCAGGCACCAGCTGCCGACGCTGTCGATGCGGCCCGTGTCGCTGCATGGACCTCCGTCGTCCGCACCCTGCTGAATTTGCACGAAACCATCACGCGGAGCTGAGTGGTCCCTGCCGTCGGTCGACTGCTCATCTCATCGCCGCCGCTCGGCAGGACAAACCAGGAGTGCTGCCTCAGCCCCTGCCGCCACGTCGCCCTCCGCGACGCTCCCCGCCACCGCTCCCTGAATCGCCACCCTCACCACCGCCGGGACTCTCCGGTGTCGAAGGACTGCGGCCACCGCTTCCGTCGCGGCCACCGTTGTCATGATCGCCTCCTCCCGGAGGGGGCGGCGCTGGACTGCGACCGCCAGTCCGTCCGCCACGACCATTCCGACCCTGATCGTTATCGGGCGGAGGAGCGACACCACCGTCACGTCCGTTCCCGTTGCCCCCTCCGTTGCCCCGCACGGCGGTTGATACCAGCCCGGCGTCGCGTGTCAGATCAGTCTGTCCGTCTGTCAGCACAAAGACGTTCGTATAGCCCGCCGGATCAGCATCGCTGTCCACTGCATCGCTGCCCGCATCCTGTTTCGTAAACTGGTACCCCGCGATCAGGCCAAACCGCAGGTAGTAGGCGCCTGCGGAGAGATTACTGAAGCGGTACCGCCCGGCGGCATTCGTTCGCACCATCGCGAGGCGACGGTCATCGGTCCCGCCGAAACGGCCGTCACCACCGGCGCTGTACAAGGTCACCGATACATTCTGAACGCCCAGCTCGTTCGCGTCGGCACGGCCGTTGCCGTTGGCGTCAAAGAACACCCGGTCACCGACAGAGGCAGTCCCGCCACCGGGCGCCGGGTCCGGGGGCGGCGTTGCCCCTACCACGGTGAGCCCGGTGCGGCTCAGCACCTCGCGAATCGGATTCGCAAACGTAGTCCCGCCACCTCCCGCGAACAGCAGTCCAACGGGATTGTTGTGAGAGTCGACCACCAGCGATCCCGAATCACCCGGCCGGCAGAACGGTCCACCCGCATCGCGAATGCCGATCTGCCCTGTGAACAGCGCCACGCGTCCACCACCGTAGTTGACAGTGACGGTGGAGTTCACCGAGAAGACCTTGCCGGAAGTCTGGCGCGTCGTCCGTCCGTATTTCCTGACGGTGTCACCCACCAGCACCGAGCGCGGTGAGGAGCCGGGCGAGCCGTAACCATCCGCAGGAGTGCTTCCGCTCACCGCATCCTGCCCCGCAACCGTGCTCATACTGGCAACCGCCAGATCAATCCGATTGGCGCTGCCGTTGAACAGGATCTCCTCCTTGTCCGTCACCTGGCCGATGGAGTCGCTGCTGAGCAGGAGACAAGCGTTATCGCCTCGTGACGGCTGCAAGACATCGTCGCCGATCGCACCCGCGAGGTCCGCCCAGACGTGCCAGTTGCTGACAAGAAACTTCTGGCCCGCAGAATTCCGTCCGACAAAACCCAGCGTCCCCGACAGACACTGGTCCTGCAGGTTGCTTGTCGAACTTCCGATGCCACATGGTCGCACACGCTGTGTCGGACCGGTCTGTGAACTGTTCTGTGCGTCCGCGAGCGATTCACTCTCGGGAAACGGGATCAGCCGCCCTTCGGCGTCAGCACCCGGACGAGGCTCAATCGGCCCG
>CAZUXX010000013.1:0-3910 GCA_964624215.1 uncultured Planctomycetaceae bacterium | reverse complement strand
GACATCGTGATGACGTCCACCGGAAACCCGTCGACCGACGAGGGAAGCTCTTTCGATACGCCCGCCCGCGGAGCAAACACCTGCAACACAAGACCGCCCTTGGGTCCCTCCCCAATCCCGGTGCCGAACACCTCCTCATGCTGCATCAGCCGCGGCGTCCATCGCGTCTGTACCTGCATCGCCCGCTTTAATTCAGCATAGTTGTACGCCTTCTCGCTGAACCGCTGCAGTTCCTCGCGGTTCAGCTCCCACGATGACATGGGCGAGGGAGCATCGCGGCGAACCGACCACCGGGGGAAGAACCGGCGAAGTTCCTCCCTCGACGGCAGTCGCGGTCGACCGGTCCGTTCATCGAGCGGCGTCGTCAATCGGACGAGGGCCCGCCGCGTCGACGCTCCCGCCTGCAGCGTCGCAGTTTCCGGAAGCACCTCGACGTAGTCGGCTCCGTCCGCCAGGACCCCGTCACCCGGGGCGGTTTCCAGACCGTCAACACCGGTCGAGATCGCCACGAGGAGCAGCGGGCCGGGCACTGCCACGTCGCCCACGTTCGTCAGCGTGACGCCGACGACGTACTCATCCCGCAGACGCCGCGGTAACCCGTGAACAGTCACCTCGATCAGGTGATCCACCACGACCGGAAACGTCTCGATGTCCGACACCTCCAGCGGGCGGACATCCACCGGATCACCGGCAGCAGGTTCAGTTCCGTCCCGATCCTCCGCCGCCGCGAACGCTCCGAACACCACGACAGCAGCGCAGAACGTCGCACACCTCCAGGACAGCTTGAGCATGCGTTCTCCCCGTAAGCAGCGACAGGGCAGGGGACTCTCCCCTGACTTCTCGGAATCGCGACCGTTCCCACTCTCGTCTTGTCGGCGAAAACAGCACCCGCGTGCTGCGCTCGCGTCTACCGTACGAATTGGATGTCTTTTGCGGGGGCCGCGGCGGAACATCCGGGACAATCGCCCGGTCGTCCCCACGCGTTCCCCCACCGGTCGATCGGGAGTTTTTTGCCTGGTGCAGTGGCAACTTCCCCGCCGTCTCCGGCGAGCGATATCATATCGGGATGCGAAACGAGTCGCTCCCCGCTGTAGCGTCCGCAACCGCGAATGACCGCGCAAGGCCCACCTGCCGGCACGCGTGGAGATGTCGGGGACTGTCTGTGTTGGTCGGACTCGCCACACTTGCCATGCTCGAAGGTGGCCTGCGGCTGGGTGGCCTCGGCCGACCGGAACTCCGCGACGATCCCTACGTCGGTTTCAGAGCAGTGCATCCGCTCTTTGTCGAGGACGCAGAGCAGGGGCTCTATCGCACATCACCCGCCCGTCGACGGTTCTTTGCCGAAGAGACCTTCCCGGCTGAAAAACGACCCGAAACCTTTCGCATCGCCTGTCTCGGCGGTTCGACCGTTCAGGGTCGACCCTATTCGACCCCCACCTCGTTTCCGACCTTTCTCGAAATCGCGCTCTCGCAGGCCGATCCGACCCGCAACTGGGAAGTCATCAACTGCGGAGGAATCTCCTACGCCAGCTATCGTCTCGTACCGATTCTGGACGAAATGCTCCGGCACCAGCCCGATCTCATCATCCTCTGTACCGGGCACAACGAGTTCCTCGAAGACCGTACGTACGGCACGCTCCGGGAAGATTCCGCCGCAGACGAATTCACCGACGCAGTGAATGAACTGCATACGTATGTCCTGCTCCGTGACGTCGTGTGGTCGGCTCTGGGACGCCCGACGACCGCACACAACCTCCCCCCGGTTCTGCTCGGTCCCGAGACCGAACCGCTCCTCGACTTCTCGCGCGGAATCGAGGCCTATCATCGCGACGAAGCCTGGGCGGACAGCGTGGCAGCGCACTTCGAATTCAACATTCGAAGAATGATCGAACGGGCTCGGCACGCCGGGGTGCCCCTCTTGCTGGTGCTGCCTCCATCGAACCTGGCAGACACCCCTCCGTTCAAGTCGCAGCCGGCAGACTCATTGACCGCCGACGAATTCGAACACGTGCGGCAACTACGGGCTGCTGCGTCAAAGCAGTACGCAACCGACCGGGCAGAAGCGATCGGCCTGCTCACCGAGGCCCTCTCGATTGATCAGCAGGATGCCGGCCTGTGGTACGAACTCGGCCGACTGCTGATGCTCGCCGGACGTCATTCCGAAGCTCGCGTGGCGTTCGTCAATGCCCGCGACCGCGATGTCTGCCCCCTGCGGATTACGAGTCCTCTCGCCGAAGCCCTCGAACACATCGCCCGGGAAACCCGAACTCCGCTGCTCGATGCGCACAAGCTGCTGGAAGGATTCTGCAATTCGGGGATTCTGGATTCCTCCCTGCTCATCGATCACGTCCACCCGACATTCGACGGGCACCAGTTCATCGCCACCGCGCTGGTCGAACAGCTGGAACAAGCGGGGCTGATCACACCCCGCCCCGGCTGGCGCGACGCCGCAGCACTGGCGAACCGCTCCCATCTGGAGAGCCTTCCTCCCGCGTACTACGCGCAGGGGCTGGTGCAACTGGAGGCTCTTCGTGGCTGGACCCGGGGAGAGGCCGACGGTCCCGACATCAACACGCGGTTCCCACAGCGCCTCAGAAATCCCCGGGGTGCCGGTGGGAATTCGCCATCCGCATCGTCATCGACCGGAATGCCGGCAACTGCCGGGATTGCCGGCCACCGCGATCGGTAGTCGACTTCTCGGCGCCGTCCTCTCGTTTTCGCCTCCCGCGACGTATCATTCTCGGTTGCTTCTGTTCGAGCCGGAGAGTGCCGCATGGCGTCGCCATCGAAGGTTGAATATGTCACGGTCGTCTGCCGGGTCTGTGGAACCCGCGTCGACGAACGTGTGACAGATTCGCCCCGCGATGTGCAGTGCCCGGACTGCCTGATGCCCGTGCGGATTCCCGCACGGGCCGAGATTCCCGCACCGAAGCCGACTCCGAGAATTCCCGACCCCGGTACCTACCAGCTCGCGGGAAGCCAGCCCGCCTCCCGGCCAAAGGCCCCGCACGGAAATGTGCTCGTCATTTGTCCGGTCTGCACGTGCCGGATGCATCCCCCGCTGCGTGCTGAGCGGTATCGGGTCCGCTGCGTCGATTGCGACACACCCATCGCCGTCCCTTCAGCCAGGGAACATGCCGAAACTCGCAGCAAGCGGCCGCAGAACAGACCGGTGGAGGTCGAACCACTCCCTCTCTCGCAACTTCCGGAACCGGCCCGCCGGACGACCGGCTTCTTCGCAGCCGAGAAAGCGAAGATTCGTCGGGAGCGGCCGCCACCTCCTCCGAAATGGGCCTACTTCTCTGGCGTGTGGGGATTCCCCTGGCAGACCGAAGTCCTCAAAAAGTGGTTCTTCCTGACGATCGGCTGCACGTTCCTCGGCCCGCTCGCCTACGTCCTGCTCATGCTGTTCGCGGGCGCCAGCTCGGCCGTCAGCGTCGTCATCGCCTTCTTTGCATTGCCCGCCATCTGGATCTTCTTCTGGACGGCATCCTACGGCTCATCCACCTGGCTGACCGTCATTGTCGAGACCGCAGCGGGGAATGTCCGCATCAGCGAATGGATGGACCAGAGTTGGCGCGACGGAATGTTCTCGTTCCTCTCGCTCGCCTATCAGTGGGCCATCGCCATTCTCCTGGGGCATTCTCTCGGCTTGCTGGTTCAGTCCATCGACGGCCCCTACGGACTCACCCTCGATCTCACTGTCCTGTTGCTGTTCCCCTACCTCGTCCTCGGCATGCTGGAAACCAACGCCTGGTACTTCCCGTTCAGTTGGCCTGTGACCCGTTCACTGTTTCACAACATCGGCTACTGGGTGATGTGCTACCTCCTGCTGGCCACCTCGTTTGGAGGTTTTGCGATCGTCTGGATCTGGGGCATCCGGCAGGCCCCGTGGATCACGCTGATCGTC
>CAZUXX010000012.1:15222-15667 GCA_964624215.1 uncultured Planctomycetaceae bacterium | reverse complement strand
GGTTCAAGGTGCGCGATCTTGATCTGCCGAACGGAGTGGATGAGAGCCGCTTTGCGACGCGGCGTTCGGCTCTGGAGGCGGTGAATGCGTACTTCCAGCAGCGTGAGAGTTCGGACAAGATCACGGCGATGGATTCGTTCTACGAATCGGCCTACAGCCTGATTGCTTCTCCGCAGGCCCGCGAGGCATTCAACCTCGAGAAGGAGGATGCCAAGCTGCGTGATGAGTATGGCCGCGGTCAGGCCGGTTCGCGAATGATTCTGGCGCGTCGTCTGGTTGAGGCGGGAGTTCGTCTTGTGAACCTGACGTACGGTGGCTGGGATCATCACGACAATATCGTGCCGGGCTTCAACCGCTCGATGCCGGAATTCGTCAAGGCGTTTGCACGTCTGATCCGGGTTCTTGATGATCGGGGGTTGCTTGACGAGACGCTGGTGATGGTGTC
>CAZUXX010000012.1:14866-15212 GCA_964624215.1 uncultured Planctomycetaceae bacterium | reverse complement strand
AGATCAACAAGACGGCTGGACGCGACCACTGGCCGAAGGTGATCAGCGTTGCCCTGGCGGGTGGCGGTGTGAAGCGTGGCTATGTGCACGGGACGTCGGATGCGACGGCCAGCGAGCCGGACCAGGATCCGGTGACGGTGGAAGACCTGTTCACGACGGTCTACCACACGCTGGGGATCGTGGCAGACAAGGAGCTGATGGCCCCGGGCGACCGTCCGATCGAGATTGTGGACGGTGGCAAGGTGATCAAGGACGTGCTTGCCTGAATGGATCAGTGAGTGTCGGGGGGGGGGTGTACGGCCCCCCACCATTGAGGGAGGAGTTTTGTTTTTTGTTTTAAAGCCCA
>CAZUXX010000012.1:7999-14856 GCA_964624215.1 uncultured Planctomycetaceae bacterium | reverse complement strand
GACGTCCGTTTCTTTATTGTGGCCGGTGGCATGGTTATCAAGGTGTTGCTGGCTTTAATGTTTCTGTGTTTGTCGCGGCGGTGTTATCCGGCCGCGACCATTTCTGGATGAAGTTTGTGATTTGTGTTGCAGGCCGACGGGCCAGAACACAGTATGAGTTGGTCAGGCGACTGCCTGACATTGCCTGCCGCCCGGCCTGCTCGTTCCCACCTTTGCCGGGTTCCACCTATGGGGGGTGCTTCAATGCGGAACGCAATCTGCGGTCGCGCGTTTGCTGCTTTGATGGTGCTGGTTGCTGCGACGATGGCGTCGGCGGCCCAGCCGCGATTTACGCAACCGATTCCGCACGGTGTTCAGCGTGGGACGGAAGTCGAGCTGACGCTGCATGGCTCCAACCTGGAAGATGCAGAGGAGCTGCTGCTGTACGACCCGGGGATGGAAGTGATCAGCTTCTCGCACCCGGAGGACGAGAGGCAGAAGGGGCGGCAGATCAAGGTACAGCTGAAAGTGGCAGAGGATTGTCCGCTGGGTTCTCAGCGGATGCGGATTCGTACCCGCACGGGCATCAGTGATCTGCAGAACCTGTACGTCGGTCCGCTGCCGATCATTGAAGAGAAGGAGCCGAACACGGACTTCGAGGCGCCGCAGCCGATCGAGAAGAATGTCACGGTTCATGGCCGCATCGATCGGGAGGATGTCGACTACTTCGTGATCGAGGCGAAGAAAGGGGAGCGGATCTCGGCTGAAGTGTACGGGATGCGGCTGGGTCTGACTGGCGGTGCCAATTACTTCGACCCGTACCTGGCGATTCTGGATGAGGAGCGGTTTGAGATCGCCGTGAGCGACGATACGCCGCTGGTGTGGAACGATGCGGTGGTGTCGGTGATTGCTCCGGAGGACGGGAAGTACATCATTCAGCTTCGCGACGCTGCGTACAACGGTGATGGTCGTGCGTACTACCTGCTGAGCGTGGGTGATTTTCCGCGTCCGCAGGGAGTGATTCCGAGTGGCGGGCGACCGGGTGAGACGCTGACCGTGACGCTGGTCGGGGATCCGAAGGGGCTGATCACGCAGGAGGTGACGCTGCCAGTCGAAGTACCGGAGCGGTTCGGGATTGAAGTGCGGGACGAAGCCGGGGTGGCTCCGTCGGTGCAGCCGTTCCGGGTTTCTGATCTGGCGAATGTGGTTGAGCAGGAGCCGAATAACGACAGGACCCAGGCGACGCCGATGGAGAAGCCGGGTGCGGCGAATGGTGTGCTTGGTGAGCCGGGTGATGTCGATTACTTCAAGTTCTCGGCCAAGAAGGATGAGCAGGTCGACATTGAGGTGTATGCGCGGCGGATTCGCTCACCGCTGGATCCGGTGCTGAATGTGTACCGGGCCGATAACGGCAGCCGGATCGGCGGCAATGACGACAGCCGCGGTCCGGACAGCTATCTGCGATTCAAGGCACCGGAGGACGGTGAATACGTCCTGTCGGTGAGTGATCATCTGAAGAACGGGGGCCCGCTGTATACGTATCGCGTGGAGTTGACGCCGATCACGCCGTCGGTCCGGGGCGAGCCGATCGAGATTGCCCGCTACGTGCAGCCGAACTTTGTGGTGCCCCAGGGTGGGGGAGCGGGCGTGGTGGTGAATGTGCAGCGGCAGGACTTTGGTGGTCCGGTGTCGTTCAAGTGTGACGATCTTCCCGAGGGGGTTCGGATCGAGTGTCCGGAGAACTGGCGGGGTGGTGGTCAGGTGTCGCTGGCGTTCTTCGCTGATGAGTCGGCTCCGTTGGCAGGCAAGCACTGCACGGTGAAGGTGTATCTGGCCGACCCGAATCAGGCGGACCGGAAGATCGAGGGTCCGCTGCTGCAGAACCTGTTGATGATCCGCGGGCGGAACAACAACCGGGTGTGGGAAGAAGAGATTCTGCGGATCCCGATCGTGGTCAGCGAGAAGGCGCCTTTCAAGGCGTGGATTGAAGCCCCGGCGGTGCCGTTGGTGCAGGGTGGCTCGATGGATCTCGTCGTGAAGTGCGAGAAAGCCGAGGGCTGGGACGAGGAGATTTCGCTGCGGCTGTTGCAGACCCCGCCGGGGGTGAACGCGAGTATTTCGGCAAAGATTCCGAAGGGGCAGACCGAAGCGGTGATTCCGATGAACGCCGCGGCCAATGCGGCGGTTCAGGAATCGATGATTGCGGTGCGGTGCATCGCGAAGGTGGGGAACGGGAATATCGAACTTCTGACGCCGTTCGCGCCGGTGCGGGTTGAGGAGAAGTACCTGGACTTCAAGTTTGCCCAGGGAGCGGTTGAGCAGGGGAAGGAAGTTCCGTACGTCGTGACGGTGGAGACGCGGAAGGACTTCGAGGGTGAGGCCGAGGTGAAGCTGGTTGGATTGCCGGCGAATGCGACGGCCGAGCCACTGAAGGTGACAAAGGACACGAGCGAGCTGATCTTCACGATCAAGGCGGCGGAGAACACTCCCCCGGGGGTGACGAAGAACCTGCTGTGCCAGGTGCTGGTGCCTGAAGCCGGGACCCACATTCTGCATAATCTGGGGAGCGGGGTGCTGCGGGTCGATCCGCCGCCTCCGGCTCCAAAGACGGAAGAGCCCAAGAAGGAGAAGCCGGCTGTTGCGGAAGCGAAGCCGCAACCGAAGCCGCTTTCTCGACTGGAGCAGTTGCGTCAGCAGCAGGCCCAGCGTGATGGGGCTGAGCAGGGTGGCGAAGAGTAGGCGTCCGGGGGGCCGGGGGCCCGGGGTTTCGGATTTTCCGCGTTTCGACAGCCGGTTGTACCGGTTCACTGAAAGCAACAAGGACTGACTCATGTTCGTCAGGTTCCCTCTCGCAGGCCTAATGGCTGTTGGTGTGGTGTTCGGTGTCGTGGCGGAGGTTTCCGCAGCCGAGCTGACTGACCTGCGTGTGTTTCCGCCGGAGGTCAGCCTGACGACGAACCGGGACCGCCAGGGGGTGGTGGTGCAGGCGGTGTACTCGGACGGGGTGACCCGTGATGTGACCGAGACGAGCGAGTGGCAGTTTGCCGATTCGAGCCTGGTGCGCCGGGATGGTCGGATGATTTTTCCGGCGAAGGATGGTGAGACGCAGCTGACCATCAGCTTTGAGGGGAAGCAGGCGACAGTCCCGGTGAAGGTGAGCAAGGCCGGGGAAGGCCGGGCGATCAGCTTCAAGCTGGATGTGATGCCGGTTTTCATGAAGGCGGGCTGCAATACGGGGAGCTGTCACGGTGCGGCTCGCGGCAAGGACGGCTTTATGTTGTCGCTGTTCGGTTACGACCCGGATGGCGACCACTACCGGATCACGCGCGAGCAGCCGGGCCGGCGGATCAACCTGGCGGTTCCGGGTGCGAGTCTGCTGGTGGAGAAGTCTGTCGGGGACGTGCCGCACACCGGTGGGAAGCGATTTGACCGCGACTCGGAGCTGTGCCAGCTGATGGAGGAGTGGATTGCGGCGGGAGTCCCGCAGGATCCGGCTGACCAGGCGGAGTGCACTGCACTGGAACTGTACCCGCGACAGGGCGTGCTGGACGGTGAGGGGGCGACGCAGCAGATGACCGTGCTGGCGAAGTATTCCGACGGCACGACTCGGGACGTGACTCACCTGGCGGCGTTCTTTACGAACAACGAAACGTCGGCGTCGATTTCGGAGGATGGTCTGGTGACCGCCGGGGCGCGGGGCGAGGCGTACATCTTCGCCCGGTTCGACGTCCATACGGTCGGATCGCAGTTCATCGCGTTGCCGAAGGACATGGACTACGAGCCGCGGCCGACGAATCCGGTCAACTACATCGACGAGCTGGTGGCTGCGAAGCACCAGAAGCTGCGGATGCATCCTTCGGAGCTGTGCAGCGACGAGGAGTTTTTGCGTCGGGTGTCGATCGACCTGGTGGGGCAGTTGCCGACGTACGAGGAGTATCAGGCATTCCTCTCGGACGAGACGCCTGACAAGCGGACCCGCAAGATTGACGAGTTGCTTGAAAAGAAGGCCTTCACTGAGCTGTGGGTCTCGAAGTGGGCCGAATGGCTGATGATGCGTTCGAGCAACCAGGTGTCGCAGAAGTCGATTGTTCTGTACTACCAGTGGCTGGTGGAGCAGATTTCGAACAACCGTCCGCTGGACGAGATGGTGAAGGAGTTGCTGTCGTCATCGGGAGGGACGTTCTCGAATCCGCCGACGAACTTTTATGAGATTGAACGCGATCAGTTGAAGGTGGCGGAGAATGTGGCGCAGATCTTCATGGGGATGCGGATCCAGTGTGCCCAGTGCCACAACCATCCGTTCGAACGCTGGACACAGGACGACTACTACAACTTTGCCGCGTTCTTTTCGCAGGTCGGCCGCAAGCGGGGTGAAGATTACCGCGAGCAGATCATCTTCAACCGTGGGGGTGGCGAGGTTCGTCATCCGGTGACAGGCAAGAATGCGGAGCCGGTCTTTCTGGGCGGGGTCAAGCCGGAGATCAAGCGGGGCGACGATCGTCGGAAGGTGGTAGCCGAGTGGCTGGCGTCGCCGGAGAACCCGTTCTTTGCGCAGAACTTTGCGAACCGCATTTCTTCGGGATCGGGATCATCGAGCCGGTGGATGATGTGCGGGTGTCGAATCCGCCGTCGAACCCGGAGTTGCTGGATGAACTGGCGAAGCGGTTCACGGAGTACAATTACGATTTCAAGCGGCTGGTGCGGGACATTTGCATGTCGAACACGTACCAGCGTTCGACTCAGCGGAATGAGTCGAACAAGACGGATGAGTTGAATTTCGCTCACCAGTCGATTCGCCGGATCAAGGCGGAGTCGATGCTGGACATTATCAGCCAGGTGACAAATACGAAGGACAAGTTCAGTGGTCTGCCGCTGGGCGCCCGGGCCGTGGAGATTGCGGACGGGAGGACGTCGACCTACTTCCTGACGACGTTTGGTCGGGCGACGCGTGAGACGGCGTGCTCGTGCGAAGTGAAGATGGAGCCGACGTTGTCGCAGGCGCTGCATCTGATGAACGGTGACACCGTGAACAGCAAGATGCAGCAGGGTGGCGTGCTTCAGTCGCTGCAGAAGGAAGGGCTGGAGCCGATGCAGATTGTGGAGCGTCTGTACATCATGACGCTGACCCGCAAGCCGACGGAAGAAGAGAAGGCGGCACTGTCTCCGCTGTTTGCGGAGGGGAACGATGTGGATGCGGGGCTGCAGGATGTGTTCTGGGCCCTGCTGAACAGCCGCGAGTTCCTGTTTAATCACTAGTCCTGTTGCAGATCGGTGGGTTGGAGTCGGGATGACCGGTGGCCCGAGCGGCATTCGGTGAGACTCCGCCCGTGAAACGACAACTTACCGGACGCGAACTGGAGGGCGGTTTTGGTGCGGGGCGTGTGAGTGAGCGTCGCAGACGCTTGCTGCGTTGCGCGTGTAGCCGGGATGGCGACTGCACCGGGATCCTCGTCGAGCGCGAAGACTTTCCACCCAACTGGAACCATGCGTCGAATTCTGCTTGCCACGCTTGTTGCTTTGGTTGCCCTTCCGTCTGCGGCCCGTGCCGACGACAAGAAGGAAGAGAAGGTGACGTTCAAGGACCATGTACTGCCGATTTTTCGGGCGCGGTGCGGGTCGTGTCACAATGCGAACGATCGTAGCGGCGGGCTGGTGCTCGACGATTACGCGGTGCTGATGGAGGGGGGATCGTCGGGTGAAGTGGTCGAGCCGGGGGATGCGGATGCCAGCTACCTGTGGCTGCTGGTGACGCATGAGTCCGAGCCGAAGATGCCTCCGAATGCGGACAAGCTGCCGGCTGCGGAACTGGAGACGATCAAGAAGTGGATCAACGGGGGGCTTCTGGCGACAGCCGACAGCAAGGCGAAGATGTCGGACAAGCCGAAGCTGGCGAAGATCGAGATTCAACCGGGTCAGCGGCCGGCTGAGGTGGCGATGCCGGTGGCGTACCTGGGTGATACGAAGCTGGTGGCGTCGCGTGCGAACGCCGTGACGGCGCTGGCGGTGAGTCCGTGGGCTCCGCTGGCGGCGGTGTCGGGGCATGAGCAGGTGATTCTGTACAACACGCAGACGATGGATGTGCTGGGGGTGTTGCCCTTCCCGGAGGGGCAGCCGCAGGTGATCCGTTTCAGCCGCACCGGTGACATGCTGATGGTCGGTGGCGGGCGCGGAGGTGCGGCCGGCACTGTGGTGGTGTACGACGTGAAGACGGGCGAGCGGCGGATCGAGGCGGGTGCGGAGTACGACGCGGTGCTGGCGGCAGATCTGAGTCCGGACCAGTCGATGGTGGTGCTCGGTGGGCCGAAGAAGCTGATGCGTGTGTATTCGACGCAGAGCGGCGAGTTGCTGTATGAGAACAAGAAGCACACCGATTGGGTCACGGCGGCGGCTTTCAGCCCGGATGGGGTGCTGGTGGCGACTGGTGACCGGACGAACGGACTGGTGGTGTGGGAAGCCCACTCGGGCCGGATCTTTTACGAGTTGAAGGGGCATCAGTCAGCGATCACCGGGTTGAGCTGGCGTCCGGACAGCAACGTGCTGGCGTCTGCGAGTGAAGACGGGACGATCAAGCTGTGGGACATGAACAACGGCAACCAGATCAAGTCCTGGAATGCTCATGGCGGTGGTGCACTGTCGGTGGAATACACGCGTGAAGGACAGATCGTGTCGACGGGCCGGGACAAGGTTGCGCGTCTGTGGCAGGGCGACGGGACCAAGGTTCGTGACTTCGGGGGACTGGCGGACATCGGAATGCAGGCGGCCTACGACGCCGAGAGCAAGCGGGTTCTTGCCGGCGACTGGTTGGGAACGATCTATGTATGGAATGCCGAAGATGGTGCTCATCTGGGGAACCTGACGACGAACCCGCCGACGTTGGC
>CAZUXX010000012.1:7090-7989 GCA_964624215.1 uncultured Planctomycetaceae bacterium | reverse complement strand
AATGCAGGTCGAATCGCTCAGCAAGCAACTCGCGGCGATCGAGGCGGAGGCGAAGGCGAAATCGTCTGAGGCGGCTGCGATTCAGAAGGCGATGGCAGACAAGCAGGCTGCGGCTGAGAAGGCGGCAGCCGAGGCGGCCGCGAAGGCCCAGGCGGCCACGGCAGCCCAGAAGGCTCTGGAAGCGGCGCGAGCGGCGGCGAAGGAGAACGAGCAGAAGCTGGCGGAGGCGGCTGAAGCCAAGATGGGTGCGCAGGCCAATGCGGCAAAGAACCAGGAAGAGCACAAGAAGGTCGAGGCGGCGTTGAAGGCTGCCGAAGCGGCCCTGGCCGAGGCAAAGGCTGCGTTGGAGAAAGCGTCGCAGGGTCAGACAGCGGCCCAGACGGCACTGACTGCGGCTCAGAAGGCCCAGGAGTCGGCGGTGGCTGCGGAGAAGCAGGCCCAGGAAGTGTACGCGGCGGCAGCGAAGGCTGTTGAGCAGGCGACGGCTGCGGAGAAGGCGGCGATGGAAGCGGCCGCGGCAGCGAAGGCGGCTGCCGAGAAGGCGCAGGCAGAGGCCAAGCCGACAGACGATCAGCAGAAGGCTCTGCAACAGGCCCAGCAGGAGGCTGCGGCCAAGCAGAAGCAGGCTGAAGAGCTGAAGGCGCGTCTGGAGAAGCTGAAATCGGTGCAGCCTCAAACGGCCCAGGCCGGCTGAGCGGGCTGCAGACGCTGATTCAAACGATCGGCCGGGGGAGTCGGCTCCTCCGGCCGATGCTGTTTTTCAGACGAGGGGACTTTGGCGGGCGGCCTTCTGGCTGGCGGTTCGTCGCGCCAGTGGCGGTACCGGGCTGCAGCGCGGCGGGCGATTGTGGAGCTGAAGCCGCCTCGATGTCGATGTGCCGGAGAGGGTTTCAACCGGT
>CAZUXX010000012.1:0-7080 GCA_964624215.1 uncultured Planctomycetaceae bacterium | reverse complement strand
GTGCGGGAGTCGTAGTTGATCAGTCCCCGGGCGAATTCGCGGTGCGAGGAGTCGGCGAGGGCGACGAGGTCTCCTTCGGCGAAGTCACCATCGACGTCGGTCACACCGATGGCAAGGAGTGAGCTTCCGCGTTCGCGGACGGCTCTGACGGCGCCCTCGTCGAGGACGAGTCGTCCACGTGGAATGATGGTGTAGGCAATCCAGCGCTTCCAGGCGGAGAGTGAATTTCTCCGGGCGACGAACAGGGTTCCGAGATCTTCGCCGGCCATGAGATGGTCGAGCACATTCTCGCGTTCGCCGGAGGTGATGAAGACACTGGCTCCGATAGAAGTGGCGATGCGGACGGCCTGCAGTTTGGTGTGCATGCCGCCTGTTCCGCGGCTGCTGCGGATATCGAGGGCGAGGGACTGCAGCTCGTCGGTCCACTGGGGGACGAGGGGGATACGCTTCGACTGTGGCTGGGCCGGGTCGCCGTCGAAGAGTCCATCGACGACGGAGAGGATGACGAGGACGGGGTCGGTGAGGAGGTTCGTGACCATCGCCGCGAGGCGGTCGTTGTCGCCGAACCTGATTTCCTCGGTGGAGACGGTGTCGTTTTCGTTGACGACCGGGACGGCGCCGTATTCGAAGAGTGTGCGCAACGTGTTCGAGACGTTGAGGTAGCGTGCGCGGCGTTTGAAGTCTTCGTTGGTGACGAGGATCTGTGCGGCGTGGAAGCCGAAGGCAGAGAAGGCTTCGTCCCACATACGAATGAGGTGGGCCTGTCCTGCTGCTGCTGCTGCCTGCAACTGGGCGAGGTCGGAGGGGCGACGTCTGAGGCGCAAGCGGCCGATGCCGGCTGCGACGGCACCACTGGAGACGATGAGGACCTGCCGTCCGCTGTTGCGGATGCGATCGATCTGGGTGGCGAAGGCGCGAATGCGGTCGGCGTTGAGGGAATCGTCGGGGTTCGAGAGGACATTGCTGCCGACCTTGACGACGACGGTTCTGGCGGCTGCGAGAACGGCCTGCCGGACATCGAGAGACGCGGAGGTGTCTCTCGAGTCGGTCGAGCGTAGAACGTTGTCTTCGGTCGAAGCAGGTACTGCGGACATCAGAGGACTTTGCGAATCCGCTCGAGTGCGGTTTCCACGTTAGCGCGGCTGTTGAAGGCGCTGAGTCGGAAATAGCCTTCTCCGCAGGCGCCGAATCCACTGCCGGGGGTTCCGACGAGATGGGCCTCGGTGAGCAGCTTGTCGAAGAAGTCCCAACTGCCGAGGCCCTGGGGAGTCTTCAGCCAGACGTAGGGGGCGTTCACTCCGCCGTAGACTTCGACGCCGGAGGCCTCAAGCCCTTCGCGGAGCAGGCGCGCGTTGTCGAGGTAGAAGGAGACGAGTTCCTGGCACTGTTTGCGGCCTTCGTCGGAGTAGACGGCTTCGGCACCGCGCTGGACGATGTAGGAGACGCCGTTGAACTTGGTGGACTGACGACGGTTCCAGAGGGCGTGCAGCGGGTGTCGTTCTCCACTGGGGGTTCTGGCTGTGACGTCGCGGGGGACGACGGTGTAGGCGCAGCGGGTTCCGGTGAATCCGGCGTTCTTCGAGAAGCTGCGGAACTCGATAGCGACCTCGCGGGCCCCGTCGATTTCGAAGATCGAGTGGGGGATGTCGGGGTCGGTAATGAAGGCCTCGTAGGCAGCGTCGAAGAAGATGATGGCTCCTTCGCGGCGGGCGTAGTCGACCCACTGCGAGAGGACTTCGCGCGAGGCCGCCACGCCGGTCGGATTGTTCGGCGAACAGAGGTAGATCAGGTCGACCGGTTCTGACGGGAGGTCGGGAGTGAACCCGTTTTCGGCCGTGCAGGGGAGGTATGTCAGGCCGGAATAGCGTCCCTGGTCGTCGGCCGGTCCGGTTCGTCCGGCCATGACATTGGTGTCGACATAGACGGGGTACACCGGATCCTGGACGGCGACGCGGTTCTCGGCTCCGAAGATGTCGAGGATATTTCCGGTGTCGCACTTGGATCCGTCGGAGACGAAGATCTCGCCGGGATCGATGTTGACGCCGCGGCTGGCGAAGTCGTGACGGGCGATGGCTTCGCGGAGGAACTCGTACCCCTGTTCCGGGCCGTAGCCGCGGAAGGTTTCCCGCCGGGACATTTCGTCGATGGCGGCCTGCATGGCATTGGTGACGGCCGATGGCAGGGGTTCGGTGACGTCGCCAATTCCCAGCCGGATGACCTGCGCGTCGGGGTTGGCCTGTGTGAAGGCCTGAACGCGGCGGCTGATTTCGGGGAAGAGGTATCCGGCCTTGAGCTTCAGAAAGTGTTCGTTGATGACCGCCATGAGATTACCGAGCTGACTCCATGTGACGTGCGCAACGGATGCGTGTGCGTTTTAGACAAAACGGAGGCAAAAGTCAGTCGGTCAGGGGGGGCCGAGCCCGGCGTGTGGCCGATGTGGGAATGCGAGGCGATCGTTTGCGTCAAGTTTCGGGAATGTGCGGCGTGCCGCGAAACGGCTGAGCAGGCAGCGTGGCGTGTGAAGACGGGGGGAAGGGAACGATCAGCGTGACTGATCGATCAGCGCCAATGGGAGACGGGCTGCCCGGTGGCGGTGAAGAGTCTGAGCAAGGCCTGGAGGGTCAACAGGGCATCGCAGACGGGGAAGTGGTCGCGGTGCCAGAGGCGTCCGTTGCCGTCGATGGCGAAGGCGGTTTCGGTTTCTGTAACAGCGGCTGCGAGAGCCGCATCGTCGTCTTCCAGGGTGCGGATGCTGGAGGAGTGCATCGAGAGCCGGCCGCGTGCCACGGGAGGAAAGCTGCGGGCGACGGCGACCCCGGAGGCACTGGTGCGGGGGAGGAAGTACTCGACGAGGCGAATGGTCCAGTCCTCGCACGTGAGCCGGTGGGCGAATTCGTCGAAGACGGTGAGGGTTTGTCCGTCTTCGTGGATGCGGATCGCGAATGCGAGTTCGGCGTCGCGGATTGTTTTTCGTAACTCGACGCGGCGGGGAATGGTGAGGTCTTCTCCGGGCGGCAAGTCGGGGAGTTCGGGCAGTTCGACAGCTAACCGGAGTGCGTCGCCAAGCAGGGCCCTGACGAGTTTGAGAGAGACGCCGGCGGGTAAGGAGAGTCCGAACCGGATGGCCTGCAACCCCTGGGCGTGGCGCTGGAAGAACTCACGCCGGGATGCGGTGAGGTCGAACATGCGGAGGGCTCCCGCGGAGCGGATGGCGGTGTCGGCGGGGTTTGCTGCGGAGAGGATTGCGTTCAGTCGGGAGGGGTCGGTCCAGGGAATGGACCGGGCATCGACGATTTCGAAACCGGTCCATGCTTGTGGAGAGCCGGCGCCGGTGATGAAGACTCCGCCATCGGTGCGAAGGTGGTAGACGGCGAAGTCGAGAGCGGGTCGCAACTCGCATCCGAGATCGATGACGTCGCACCCTCCCCGTCGCAGGCCGGCGACGAGCCCGGCGGTGATTTCGATGGAGGAGGTGCGTGAATCGCGTCCGACGGCGACGACCGGTCTTTGTGCCGGGCGGCGGGGGATGTTCTCGACTTCCTCCTCCCGGGTGCGGGCGCGGCGGGGGCGTGTTTCCCAGAGTGTGGCGGCGATTGTCTCGCCGGAGGCGATGGCGGTCGCGCGGTTGATGTCGTTGAGATAGACGCCACGGATTCCTCGCGCGGTCACCAGTGAGCGGTGTCCGCGGCGGAGAGAGATGCTGCCGATGCGCTGGCGCAAGCGACCGGAGAAGGGTTGGTCGTCGTCACGGTGGGGGCAATCGCGGCAGGCGGGGAAGAAGGAGGCCAGCCGGGAGAGGTGGACGCTGCGGAAGACCGGTTTTCGCTCTCCCGGACAGAGGTAGGCGGGTTCATCGACGATCGGGAGGAGTCCGATCGGGTCGTCGGTGGGGGAGGTGGTTGCGTCGGAGGGGGCGACGGGGTCGCTGCCGACGGCCTGGTGTGGTGTAATCTGAAGAACTTCCATGTCGTGACCGGCTCCGGGAGGTCCGGGACTGTACGCCACGTTTGGCGGTCGCGCGAAGACGTTCTGTTGCTCTGGCTGTCTGAACCTCGATGCACGCTGTTGAATTGCTCGCTGCCGAGAAGGTGTCGTCGCCTCCGATTGCGGTCTTGCACGGGGGTGAGCGACATCTGAAGCAGAGTTCGATCCGGAAGCTGATCGCTGTTCGGCTGGGGGAGGGAGCTGACACGTCGACGGACGTATCTCGATACGAAGGGAAGGATGCTGATCTGCGCAGCGTGCGGGACGAGCTGATGACGGTGTCGATGTTCGCTCCGACGCGGGTTGTGGTGATCGAGGAGGCGGATGAGTTTGTCAGTCGTCATCGGGCGGCACTGGAGGAGTATCTGGACCGCCCTGCCCTGTCGTCGCTCCTGATTCTGGATGTGAAGTCGTGGCCGAAGAATACGCGGCTGGCGAAGCGTCTGCCGAAGGTGGGGCTCGAGGTGGACTGCAGTGAGTTGACCGGAGCTCAACTGGCGAAGTGGCTGGTGGATCGGGCTGCGTCGGAGGGGGGAAAGCAGCTGACGTGGGACGCAGCGAGCCTGATGATCGAGATGGCTGGCGGCGGGATGTCGCTCTTGTCGCAGGAACTGGACAAGCTGATTGCGTATTCCGGTGATCGCGACCGGATTACGGTCGAGGACGTACGCGCTGTCGTGGGGGGATGGCGGGCCCAGACGACGTGGGAGATGATCAACGCGGTGCGGGATGGTCAGCCCTCGCAGGCGATTGATGCCCTGGATCGGCTGCTGGCGAGTGGAGAGGCGCCGCAGCGGCTCTTGGGGGGGATGACATTCACGTTTCGCAAGCTGGCCGAGGCGACGGAGCGGTCGCGGCAGGGGATGCCACTGCGTCAGGCGCTGAAGGCGGCGGGAGTGTTTCCGCGCGATGCGGATGCGGTCGAACGTTATTTGCGGCGGGTTGGCCGCCGGCGGGCCGAGCGGATTCTGGATCTGCTGACGGAGGCTGACGCCGGACTGAAGGGGGGCAGCCGCCTGCCGGAGCGAGTGCTGATGGAGCGGCTGCTGCTGGCGCTGGGCGGGGCCTTGCCGGACGAGGCTCTGGTGAGTGGTTGATCGTCCGTGCTGCCGGTGCAGAGCCTGGTTGGGGACTCGTGTGGGACCGGGGGGGATCGCGAGCCGGGCTACGACTGGGCAGCGGGTTCCGGTTCCCCGATCTGTGACCAGTCGACGGGGACGATGGGGGGGCGGACCACGGAGCGAATGCCGGTCCGCTGGCTGGTTTTGACTCCTTTGCCTCCGCGAGAGGTGACGGAGTACTTCATCTGTCCGAAGGTGATGGTGTTGCCGTTTTCGTTGATGACGTGGAGTGTGTCGGAGGGTCGGGTCAGCCGCCTGGCGGCGAGGACTTCGTCTCCCTTGTCGACGAGCTTCAGTCCGCGGACGCCCTTGCCGGCGGCGGCGAGGATCGGGACGTCGATGACGTTGAAGTGAATCAGGCGGGCCTGTTTGCTGATGAGGAAGACGGTGTCTTCGTCGTCCATCAGTTCGACGTGGACAACGCGGTCCCCTTTGCCAAGGCGGCAGTAGCGGCGGCCTGCTCTGGTCGATGGTTCCCGGAACAGGGTGAATGGCAGCCGCATCACCTGGCCGTGCGCCGTGGCGATGAACAGGTAGGGAGCGGGGGGGTAATCGGCGTATTCGGTGTCGGGGGGGGTGAAGCGTTCGTCGGTTGAGAGGACATTGAGGAGGCTGGCGCCGTCGGAGAAGCGGACGAACTTGGCAAGCGGTTCGCCGTAGCCCGTGGAGGCGGGGATGTCGGTGACCGGAATGGTGTAGGCGGTTCCGTCGGTCGAGAAGAAAACGACGTTATCGAGGGTGCTGGCAGGTGCGATCTGCAGGAGTTCGTCACCCTCGCGGACGCGGAGCTTGTCGATGGAGGAGATTTTGCCGATCCGCCGGACCCAGCCATCGGTGGTGACGACGACGTTGGTGTTCTCTCTGAGGATGTAGGCCTGGGGGTCGAACTCGGCGATTTCGTCGGAGGAGCCGATTGTGGTGCGGCGCTTGTTTCCGAACTCGGCGGCGAGTTCTTCGAGTTCTTTCTGGACGGAGTTCCAGAGTCGCTTGTCTGACTTCAGGATCTTGCGGATTTTTTCTGCCTTGGCCCGTTTGTCTTCGAGCTCGGCGAGGATGTCGTCGATTTCGAGGCGGGAGATGCGGTAGAGCTGCAGTTCGAGGACGGCCATCGTCTGTTGTTCATCGAGCGGGAAGGCCGCCATGAGTTTCCGGGCGGCGTCCTGTTTGCCGTCACTTTCGCGGATGATGCGGATGGCCTTGTCGAGGCCGTTGAAGACGATGGCGAAGCCTTCGAGAAGGTGGATTCGCCGTTCCAGCTGGGCGAGCTGGAATTCGTATCGCTTGCGGACTGTGGCGAAGCGGAAATCGAGGAAATATCTGAGGATTTCGGTGAGCGAGCAGCGGCGTGGCACGAGGACGCCGTGCTCGTCGGGGACGAGGCAGGTGGTGTTGTAGGAGAAGTTCTGTTCGAGGGGGGTGTGCTTGTAGAGGTACGTCATGACCGCCTCGGCGTCGGAGGCGGACTTCAGTTCGAGGACGATGCGCAGGCCGTTTTCGTCGGAGAGGTCCTGGACATCCACGAGCTGGGGCAGTTTTCGCGAATCGCGGATGTCGCCGATGGCATTGAGAAGGGGGCCACTTTCGACGCCATAGGGGATCGACTTGATGACAATGGAGCTGGAGCTGCCTTTGCGTCCCGATTTTTCGGGTTCCCATTCGGCGCGGACCTTGACGGAGCCGCGTCCCTCTTCGTAGGCGGTGCGGAGGTCGGCGCGATCGGAAACGATTCGTCCGCCGAGGGGGAAGTCGGGTCCCTTGATGTAGCGCATCACCTGGGCGACGGAGGCGTCGGGGTTCTGGATCAGGTGGACGCAGCCCTTGATGACTTCTTCGAGGTTGTGGGGCGGCATGCTGGTTGCCATGCCGACGGCGATTCCCTGGGTGCCATTGACCAGAAGGTTGGGGAAGCGTGCGGGGAGGACGACCGGTTCGTAGCGGGTGGCCACCACTTTGCGGAAGTACTGCACCACCGTGC
>CAZUXX010000011.1:3249-15727 GCA_964624215.1 uncultured Planctomycetaceae bacterium | reverse complement strand
TAGCCGCAAACTCCATGTAGACGCCGGTTGCGGTCCGCGGAGCTTCCCCGGGAAGCGCTTTCCGCATAACGACCACATAATGCTCGAACGGGACAGCCCGCTCGCCCAGTGGAACAAACAGACCCGGCTGGGCCGTGATCCAGTCGGCGAGAAGCAGATCCTGCTCCCCGACGCTGCGTTCCTGGGCCGTCAGACGGGACTGCTGGTTCAGGTACTCCTCGCGCAGCGCCCGGGTCACAAGATAGTTCTTGCCGGCAATGTCCACTTCCGGGCCGGTCGGCAGCCGAACGAGTTGAGTGACCGGGAGCGACTCATCCAGCGCCTGAGCCAGAACCCACTTCACGGCGCTCGTCGCCGGATAAATGATGTAGTTATTCACTCCCCGGGCCAGCCAGATCAGAATGACGACCGTGAGGATCGTCGGCAGGCTGATCGCCAAACCTCTGAGGAAGAAGTGAAACGGTGTGCGGGCCTTCGGCCGCGAAGGCGTCGAAACCGATCGTGGCGGCAGGTCATCAGCGGACATCAACGATCCTTCGAATCACTTCCTGTCTCCGGCAGGTCGTCGGTAGCGTAGCAGCAGTGCAGCCGTTACTGGCCAAGGCCGCGTGCGCCGGCGACAACGATCACACTCCGGGCGCCCCCGCGACGGAGTGTCTGTGCTGCCTGATGAGCCGTCGTGCCGGTCGTAAGCACATCGTCGACGAGCAGGATCCGGCTCCCATCCAGTCGAACGCCCCGGGATACCGCGAACGCCCGTCCCAGATTCCGTCGACGATCAGTCGGAGTGAGTGTGGACTGGGCCCGGGTGCGTCGAATCTTGCGAAGTATATGGCTGTCGACCGGAACCTTCAAGAACCGTCCCAGCACGCGTGACATCTCGTCGGGAACCCACACCACCCGAGTCACCCTGCTCGTCCAGTGTTGCGGTACCGGCACGATGACGTCGCATTCCTGCTTCTGCAGCTCGTCTCCCCAGCGGGCGATGACTCGCCGCGACAGCAACTGGGCCGCAACGATCCCCGCAGGCTGCTTTGCTTCGAGGCACAGCTGCTTGAGCAATCCCCGGTAGACCCCGCCGGCGAAGACCGCTTCAAAAGCGAATCGGTCCTTCCGGCAGTGCTGACACCGTTCCTGTCCGGACAGGAACGGCCCGACCGGAGCCCCGCAGCGACGACAGGCATCTTCCCCCGGCAACGGCAGGGCAGACTCGCATTCAACACACACATGACGTGTGCGATGAACCGGCTGGTGACACAGCACACACTCCGGAGGATGCAGAAAGTCCCGGACAGATTCGAGGAACTTTCCGGGAATCGCCGGAGACAGTCGCATGAAGAGGACCCGTCGGCTCAGCCTTCAGAACGGCATCCGCGCATGGCACAGCCGGCGGCACCGATGAACCCGGCCGCATTGCCCAAAGACGCGTACTCGATTCTCGTCTTCTCCGCCAGCGGTTTGAAGGTCATCTTCCGGACCGTGGCACGCACGGTTTCCAGAAAGATCCGTCCCAGTTCCGTGTCGCTTCCGCCAAACGTCATCGCCCCGCCGATCAACACGATCTCCGGATCAATCGTATGCATCACATTCACCGTTCCCACAGCGAGGAAGCGGGCCGTCTCGCAAATCAGTTCCAGTGCGACGGCGTCTCCCTGCTCGGCCGCCTGGGCGATATCGAGCGGCTGCAACTCGTCGTCGTCGACGCGGGCGAATAGCAGGGAGTCAGGATGGCGCCGGGCTTTCTCTCGCGCGGGTGATGAGCCCCCGAGCACCGGCATATAGCTCCAGCGAACCGTCCAGCCCATGCTCCGAACGCGGCCCGTCCTGCATCTGGATGATCTGGTGTCCGCACTCCCCCGCATGGCCGTGAGCTCCGGTGAGAATTTCCCCGTTGAGGATAATTCCGCTGCCGATTCCCGTGCCCAGTGTCCACAGCAGCAGACTGCGCGCCCCGCGACCGCTTCCCACCCACGCTTCTCCATAGGCCGCAGCGTTGGCATCGTTCTGCAGGCAGACTCGCCGCGAAAATCGCTCCTCGACCAGTTGCCGCAGTGGCAGGTTCTCCCACCCCTCCACATTGAACGGCTGCAGAATGATTCCTGCCTCAAGATCCATCGTCCCGGGCGCCGCGACGCCGATAGCAATGATCTCGGACAGCGGGATCCCCGCGTCCTCCAGACAGCGGTCGATCTGCTGAAAGAGCGCCTTTAGCGCCGTGTCCCGACCGCGGTCGAACGGGAGCGTGCCGGTCCGGGATGTCAGAACGCGTCCGTCACGCGAGACAACGCCAACCTTGACGCTGCTCCCCCCGATGTCGATTCCCAGAAACTTCTCGTCGCCCGGCATCCTCGTGCCGCTCCCGCTCTCAGGCTCACCCCGGGCGATGCATCCTCTGCATCATGCCCTGGACGCGGTCGGACATCCTACCGGGCTCCCAGTTCATGAACCATCTTCACCAGGGCTTTGACATTCTCATGGGGAACATCAGGTGTCACGCCGTGTCCCAGATTGAAGATGTGTCCCGGTTGAGGCCCGGCTGACGCGAGGACCTCCTGGACCCGCTCGCGGATCGTCGACTGATCGGCATACAGCACGATCGGGTCGAGATTCCCCTGGACAGCCCGAGTGGGACCGATCACGGCACGTGCATCCGACAGTTCCAGTCGCCAGTCCACCCCGATCACAGACCCGCCAGCCTGGCACTGCAGACGCAGCAGGGACGGATTGCCGGTGATGAAGTTGATCGTCGGGACCTCGGTTGGCAGCGATTCAAGCAACCGGCGTGTGTGCGGCAAAACGAACTCGCGGTAGTCGGAAGGGCTCAGACACCCGGCCCAGCTGTCAAAAATCTGCACCGCCTGGCAGCCAGCCTCGATCTGGGCGTGCAGATAGCGCGAGGTGCTGTCGACAAACTTCCCGAGAAGCTCATCCCAGGCCGCGCGATCCGTGAGCATCAGAGTCTTCGTGCGGATGTAGTTCCGCGATCCGCTTCCTTCGATCACGTATGACGCCATGGTAAACGGGGCGCCGGCAAACCCCAAAAGCGGAATATCCGCTGGCAGTTGATCGCGGATTAACCGGACGGCCTCGTATACGAATCCCAGCTCCTGGACATCCTCCAGTTCCCTTACGCGATCAACGTCGCTGGCCGTCTGCAGCGGGTTGTGAATAACCGGCCCCTCCCCCTTCTGGTACTCGAGGTCGAACCCCATCGGTTCGAGAATCGGGAGCAGGTCGGCAAACAGGATGGCGGCATCCACATCGAGCACCTCCCGGGCGCTGAGCGTTACCTCTGCCGCCAGTTCCGGCCGTTTGCACAGTTCGATGAACGTGACCTGATCCCGGACTTGACGGTACTCCGGGAGGTAACGTCCCGCCTGTCGCATGATCCAGACCGGGGTGGTATCGGTTGGCTCGCAGCGGGCCGCCTTGAGAAACCGGCTGTTGTGAAGTGCCTCGGTCAGTTTCATGAACCCGGCTCAATATGTTGGACAAAGACATGCTGCGCCGAGCCCAGAACGGCACACGCTTCGGTTCCCTCGACGACTCGCGCCGCCTCGGTCAGATTCGACAGTGGCACCATGAAGAGGTCTTCCACCAGGTCATCAGCCAGCCGACTCAACAGAAACACATTCGCACGATCGAGTGCCTGGGCAATTTGCAACGCCTCGATCCGGTCTTCCCGGGCCAACTGGCGAATCGGCTTGATCGCCTCCCGCGGGGTGCGGGCATCGCGGATCAGTTCAATCCCCGGAGTTGGCTCGTCTTCCAGTTCTGTCAACAACAGGATTCGGCCATCGCGGGCGACGATCCGGCGAGCGGTCTCAAGCGCCGCAGCCACCTGCCGCCAACTGTGTCCACCAGCATCCTGGTCGACGGCCGCGATCACGAGTTCTGGCCTTTGTGGAACATCAATCCGCCACTGCTCCGCAAGAAGTGATTTGCCCGCCTGGAATACCGGTTCCGCGAGCCCCGCCAGCGCCGCCGAGATGCCGGCCCCTTCCGACGGGATCACCTGCAGGGCGAACTGAACTCCCAACAGCCAGCCGACCTCGTCTGCCAGCTCTCGAATCGGTCGCGGATCATCCGGCTGCAATTCTTCATGAGCAGCGCCCGCCAGCTTCCGCAGGGCCTCCAGGTTCGACATGCCCGGGTAGAGCACACTCTGCGTTCCCCGGTACCCAAGCGCCGAATCGAACTCGATCGCACCGACACACAGGACCAGGTCGGCATCGAGCAGATCGCGACCGAGGTAGATGCGATCACCACCGGCCGTCGTTGCGAGATAGCCGACTTGGTCTTCCTCTGGATGATGAAGCTTCCAGCCCATCTCCGACTGAACGGACGCCGGCAGGCTGGCACGCGGATCTGCCGGCCGCCCGCGTCGCAGGTCTGCCGGATGAAGAATCAACACATCCGCAGCGCGAACGCCAGCCTGTTCAAGAACCGACCACAAAGAGGCCACCACGCGGGCCGCCTCCGGAGTGTCACGGTCCAGCGCAATCAGAACCCGGTCTCCCGGGACAACCGCCTGTGCCAGCGGCGGAAAGTCCAGTGGCGAAGCAACCGCAGCAGCAACCGCTGCGGAGACATCCTCGATCGGCTTTGGCGGCCGGCGAAACGTGAGCAGTCGAGACGGTTCGACCTGAAAGTCAAATCGCCCGCTTCGACCGAATTGAAGCGAGAAGTCGTGCACTCAGTCGCAGTCCAGAAGAAACAGATGGGACACTCCCATCACAACGTAGAAAGAGGGGCCGTGCCCACCCTCGAGAACGATTGCATGATTCAGTCGCAGGCCGCCCAAGGAGGCCCCCCTACTGCCGCGAAACTCCCTGCCGGAGCGCCGCAGAGCGTTCCTGGTGATCACCCGGCTGGCGGCAGTGATCGAAGTCAGTCGCGTGTGCTGCCTGAATCCTGCTTTGCCTTCGGCGAGTAGTTTGTCGTCTTCATGTAGACCGCCTGTGGCGGTTCGGCAAGCAGCGGTCCGTTCTTCTCGCTTTCCGCCTTCGCCTCGATCCACTGCTCGTCGCCGCGAAAGCCGGTCCACGATGCGCGGGCGGATTCGGCACTGTCATGCTGAAGGATATAGATCAACGTGGTCTTCGATTTTTCCGCATCGACCGGGTGCCAGTAGCCGATGGACTTCATTCCGTGCTTCTTGAAGAGTCGATCAGTGTGCTCACGGAACCGGGCGTCGAGTTCATCAAGCTTTCCCTCGGCGGCGGTGTAGGTCCTGAGCTCGTAGACCTTTCCGGGATCCACGCCTGCAGAGACCGCCGGAGAATAATCGGTCGCCTTCAGCAGAATCGACTCGGGACGGGTCGCGAGGATCTTCCCGTGATCGGCTTCACTCTTCGCGGCAACTTCCTTCCACTCCGGATCGCCTCGGAACCCCGCCCAGCTGGCTTTGGCGGCCGCGTCATCCTTGTGACGCAGCAGGTAGATCAGAGTGTTCTCGGCCGAAGGCCCGTCGGTCGGTACCCAGTAGGCAATGTTCTCCATCCCGTGCTTTTCGAACAGGCGCATCGTGTGATCCCGGAAACGCTGGTGGAGGGCATCCAGCTTGCCGGACTCGCAGGTGTAGATCCGCAGCTCGTAGAGCGCCGTGTCCTCGGCTCGCAGGCCGGGTGTGCCGACAACCAGCGTCAGGAGCGTGAGCAGCGGAGCACGCAGATCATTCATCGGAGCATCCTCGTCGGGAAGGGGCATCACCCGCAGCAGGCAAATGCCCTGCGTCTCAGGCGACCGTCTCTGGCGAGGGTATGCCCGGACGCGAATTCCTTCAACTACTCTGAGGATCGCTTCTCGCAACTCGGCAGTCCGCCCGACCCGGCAAGCGGGATTCTGGTCTCGCCAGCGACGCTACCCTTTCGTTCGATCCATTCTAGAATCTCACCATCCCTGAATGGTCAAAGCCGGACGGCACCGGACAAGCCGGGGACACCCTGTTGCGGTAGGCCCCTATGGAGAGTCGGCTGCCTTACCAGATGCTGCGCCAGCCAGACGACACCACCTGTGGCCCGACGTGCCTGCACTCGGTCTACCGCTTCTATGGTGTCGAGATCCCGCTCGAACAGATCATTCGCGAGGTCGGCAGCCTGACCGAAGGGGGCACCTACGCCGTCTGTCTGGGCTGCCACGCCCTGCGCAACGGGTTCGACGCCAGAATTGAGACCGTCAACCTGCAGTTCTTCGATCCGACCTGGTTTCGTCCCCTGTCCCCTCCACTGGAGGAGCGACTCCGGGCCCAGATGGAGATCAAGCAGACACCCAAATTCGTCAGCGCCTCCCAAACCTATCTGGAATTCCTCGAGCTGGGGGGAGAGATCCGGATGGAATCTCCCTCCGCCAATCTGATCCGCAAGTACCTCAAGCGCGGCCGACCAATCCTCACTGGTCTGAGTGCGACCTGGCTCTACCGGGAGGCCCGCGAGCGAACGGTGTTCACCAGCGATGGCCGTCCCCGCAGCGTCCTCGACGACATCGGTGGCTATCCCCAGGGGCACTTCGTCGTCCTGTGCGGCTATGACTCCGAAGAGCGGCAGGTTCTGGTGGCAGATCCTCTGGCTCCGAACGCCCTGGCGAAAGATCACCTGTACCACGTCGATCTCGACCGCGTCATCTCCGCAATTTTGCTCGGGATCCTGACATACGACGCCAACCTGCTCGTCATCCAGCCACGAAAAAAGCAACGACGGTTGGTCTCGATCGACCGCGACCCCGGGGCTCCGCTTACGCTGTAATCACCACCCTCTAATCGGGATATCTCCCTTCTCGGGCTGCGAGTGCTTCTGTATGCAAACACTGATCGTTTCCGATCGCGCGGAGGACTGGCCGCACAAACTCGATGAAGTCGAAATCGTCGACGCCTGGAGCTACCTCACGCTGCCGGAGTTCGCCACCCGCAAGAACCTGCGGCTGTTCAATGTCTGCCGCTCCTACAAGTACCAGAGCCTGGGCTATTACGTCTCGCTGCTCGCCGAGGCGCGCGGGCATAAGCCGACCCCGAGCATCGTCACACTGCAGGATCTCAAATCACCAGCCCTGTTGCGGCTCACCTCGGACGAACTGGATCACCTGATTCAGAAATCGCTGGCCCCTCTCCAGTCAGACCAGTTCATCCTCAGCGTCTACTTCGGACGCAACATGGCAAACCGCTACGAACGACTGTGCAAGCAACTGTTCAACCAGTTCCAGGTTCCGTTTCTGCAGTTTCGCTTCAGCCGCGATAACGGCACGTGGGTGATTCGCGGAGTCAAGGCGATCCCGGCCGGTGATATCCCCGACTCGCACTGGGAGTTCGTGGTCGACGCAGCGCAGAAACACTTCAGCGGGCATGCAGTCGGCAGGTCCCGCAAGCAACAGGCACGCTTTGATCTCGCGATCCTCCACGATCCCGAGGAGAAAGAGAACTCTCCGTCCGACGAAGATGCCCTCCGCAAGTTCATCAAGGCCGGCGAGAAACTCGGGCTCTCTGTCGAGTTGATTACGCGTGAGGATTACGGCCGCTTGCTGGAGTTCGATGCGCTCTTCATCCGCCAGACAACGGCCGTCAATCACCTGACGTACCGGTTCTCGCGCCGCGCAGCGGGGGAAGGACTGGTCGTCATCGACGACCCCGAATCCATCGCTCGCTGCTCCAACAAAGTCTACCTCGCCGAGTTGTTACTGCGGCACAAGCTGCCGACCCCCAGGACCGTCGTTGTGCACAAGGAGAACGCAGACCAGGTCGCTGATCAGCTCGGGTTCCCCATCGTCCTGAAGAAACCCGACAGTTCTTTCTCGATCGGTGTCGTCAAAATCGAAACGGCGGAGGAACTCGAGCGACGTCTCAAGGAGTTCTTCGGTGAATCGGAACTGCTCGTCGCCCAGGAATTCCTGCCCACTCAGTACGACTGGCGCATCGGGATTCTGAACCGCCGTCCGCTGTACGCGTCGAAGTACTTCATGGCACCGAAGCACTGGCAGATCATCAAGCAGGACGAGGCCGGCAAGGGCAAGTTCGGAAAATTCGAAACCGTTCCCGTCGAGACTGCACCGCGCAAAGCCGTGTCTCTCGCTCTCAAGGCAGCAAACCTGATCGGAGACGGACTGTACGGGGTCGATATCAAGGAATCGGACGGAAAGTTCACGATCATTGAGGTGAACGACAATCCCAACATCGATGCCGGTGTCGAAGACCGCATCCTCCGTGACGATCTCTACCGCCGCATCATGGAAGTCTTCCTCCAGCGGATCGAAGAGAGGAAAAGCCGGTACGCGATTCCCTAGATCTTTTGCAGAAGCAATCGAGGGACTTGGGACTGCTGGGACATATCGCTGCTGCATGTCGCCCCCAGCGACGCGACAAGCCCGTTGGGGCGCTTCCCACCTGCTCTGCCCGTGGCCTTCCCCGTTGGCTGGAAGCC
The DNA here is from genome assembly GCA_964624215.1 of uncultured Planctomycetaceae bacterium. Lineage (GTDB taxonomy): Bacteria > Planctomycetota > Planctomycetia > Planctomycetales > Planctomycetaceae > CAZUXX01. The sequence goes on along the minus strand of CAZUXX010000011.1, from coordinate 7,319 downwards.
GCCTCCCGAGATTCGGCGGCAGCCGATGCGCTGCTGCGATCAGGCCACATTTCTCGTTAGGAACGATTCGTCGATTGCGATACGCTGCCGCAACGTCATTGATTTCGGGGGCGCCCTCGCCCCGCCCGCTTCATCCGGCTCACCGATCACACGCTGTGACCTCATCCGCCGATCCGTCTGTCGCTCCGGTCGACTCCGTCCCTCAACCCGAAGCCTCAGGGGCTGGCCGGGTGCAGTGGCTGGGACTTCTGGGCTGGCTCGTTTTCGTCTTCATGCTGACCATGCCGGTTCCGGAGGGAATGACTCCTCCCGCACACCGGCTGGCAGCCGTGACGGCCCTCATGGCCCTCCTGTGGCTCACGCAGGCAATCCCGATCGGAGCGACCGCACTCCTTCCCCTGGGGCTGTATCCGCTCCTGGCGATTCAGCCGGCTTCGGAAGTCAGCGGGAACTACCTCGACCAGAACGTGTTTCTATTCTTCGGCGGGTTCGTCGTCGCGCTGGGGATCGAGCGATGGGGTCTCCACCGGCGAATGGCGCTGCACGTCGTGTCCTGGCTCGGTCGCAGCCCCCGACAGATTGTTTACGGCTTTATGGCCGCGACAGGGTTTCTGTCGATGTGGATCAGCAACACCGCGTCGACGATGCTGATGTTGCCGATCGCAATTGCGCTCCTCGGATCGCTCACCGAGTTGATCACGCACCGGAGTGACACGACGCCCCGCGAACTCGAAGGCGTGAAGCAGTTCGGTGTCGCCCTCCTGATCGGGATCGCCTACTCCGCCAGCCTCGGAGGCCTGACCACACTGGTCGGTACACCCACCAACGTCCAGATGCTGTCAATCTGGAACTCCCGTCCTGACCTGGTCGAACAGTACGGGCGATTCTCCATGGGAACCTGGATGGCAGCGTTTGGACCGCTCGCAATTCTCATGGCGATTGCGGCCGGTCTCATTCTGACATGGGGGATGCCCTCCCTCGCAGCGCTTTCCCAGGCAGGTCGGGCTTTCTTCCGCGAGCGACTGCGTGAACTCGGTCGCCCCAGCTTCGCCGAACGAACAATGTTCACCGTCTTCGTCCTCACGGCCGTGCTCTGGATCACCCGGGCACCGCTGACGATCGGCGAACTGACGATCATCAGCGGCTGGGGACCGGCCGCAAAAGAATGGCTGACGACCTACGTAAGCCCCGCCCAGAGCTTTCTGGCCTCTTCGGCTCCGATCCACGACTCGACAGTTGCCATGGGGATGGCGTGCTTGCTGTTCTTTCTCCCGTCTCTGGCCGACAGCTACACCTCGCCGCGGGGGCGGATCATGGATTGGGATACCCTTCACCGAAAAATGCCCTGGGAAATCCTGCTACTGATCGGCGGAGGACTCGCCATGGCCAAGGCCTTTCAGACAACCGGGTTGTCGGCGTGGATCGGTGAGAAAATTGTCGGGGAATCGCAAGGCCTCTCGCTGATCACACTGACCCTTCTGATCTGTCTGTTGATGACATTTCTGACAGAGTTCACCTCGAACGTTGCCACGGTCAGTACGCTGGCACCGATCATGATCGACGCCGCCGTGAGAATGGATCTCGACCCGAGATTGCTGCTCGTCCCGGCGACCGTCTCGGCGAGCTGCGCCTTCATGCTGCCGATCGCAACCCCGCCGAACGCGATCGTCTTCGGCTCCGGCCGCATCACCATGCCTCAGATGATGCGGTCCGGATTTCTGCTGAACCTGATCGGCGTCGTTCTGGTGACGCTGTTCACACTGTTTCTGTTCCGTCCCCTGGCCGGAATCCAGCTGCCCTGAAACCGGCGACCTCCGTCCCGGGATCAGAGCGGCGGCACGGGCGCTCACTCAGCGGGGGCAGCCGGCAGAGAGATCGTAAACCGGGTCCCCTTTCCCGGTTCGCTGTCGCAGGAGATCGTCCCCTGATGTGCCTCGATGATTTTGCGCACTGTGGGGAGCCCCAGACCACTGCCGCCTGACTTGGTCGAGAAGAAGATCTGGAACATCTTCTCACGGGCCCGTTCATCCATCCCGCAGCCAGTGTCGATGAACTCAATGCAGACGCGGCCATCCTGGGAGTATGCCTGGATCTCCAGCAGCCCGCCCTCTGGCATCGCCTGCTGGGAGTTGAGTGCGAGATTCATCAGCACCTGACGCATCAGACCCGGGTCCATCATCACCGGCGGAAGGTCCGCGGCGATGTGAGGACTGATGTCGATCTTCTGCTGCCGGGCCTGCGGCTTGTAGACCGCAATGAATTCGCTGATCAACTCCTTGAGATCGCCACGCACGAGGTTCAGTTCACCCGCACGTGCAAACTGCAGGAACGCCGTCAGGATCTGTTCGAGGTGCGTGCACTCGCGCCGGATCCGCTCGAGCTTCGTACCCATTCGACGAACCTGCGGTGCATCGGCCTCTTCGAGTTCCTCACCGAGCAGGTCAAGGTTCATCCGGATCGTCGACAGGGGGTTGCGCACCTCGTGCGCCAGTCCCCCGGCGAGTGTGGCGAGTTCGGCGTACTGCGGAGACAGTGCTCCTGCCGTCGACGACTGGACGGGGGGCGAAGTTGAAGTGGTGTTCGGCTGAATGGACGACATTGGCGGTGTCACTCCGGCTGCCATCCGAGTGCCTTCCGCAATCGCTGCATCACATCATCCAGCATCGCCGGATCAGGGTTCTCCTCCTGATTGGCGAAATTGAGATCCCCGAGTTCCCAGATAGGGGAGACGTGAATATGCGTGTGCGGGACTTCGAGTCCGGCGATCACCAGCCCGACCTTCGTCGGGTTGTACTCCTGCTGAATCGCCCGGGCGACACGTTGCGCAACAGCAAATGTGTGAGCCGCAAGATCGGCAGGCATGTCGATCCAGTGGTCAATTTCTTCAATGGGAACGACGAGCGTATGTCCGGGCTTCAGCGGCGCGATCGTGAGAAACGCGACCACCCGTTCGTCCCGATAGACGAACCGTCCCGGAAGGTCGCCATTGATGATCTTCGTGAACAGCGTTGGCATAGCAGCAGTGACGGTAGGCGTCGAAAATGTTCGTTCAGAACCGGGGTTGGCCATCGCCAGGTTTGGCGGCACGCTTCGGCGGCTGTCCCCACGGTTTCCAGTTCGGATGCGGCCGGTGAGCCTGTTGTATGAGCAGTTCAAGCTCCCGGACCCGCTCCGGGTGCTCACTGGCGATATTGGTCGATTCACCGAGGTCCGTCGAGAGGTTGTACAGCTCGATTGGCCCCGTATGCATCGGAACTCGGACGGCCTTCCAGTCTCCCTGTCGCACAGCCTGCGCACCTCCCAGCTCGTAGAACTCCCAGTACAGGAAATCGTGGGCCTTCTGCTCCTGCGCATGACCGGTAATCGTCGGCACGAAACTGATCGAATCCACGTTCTTCGGTGGTTCGACTCCTGCAAGTTCTGATGCCGTCGCCATCAGGTCGCCAAAGTACGCAATATGATCCGCGACGGTGTCTGCCGGAACGGTGCCGGGCCAGCGGACAATCAGGGGAACCCGAATTCCACCTTCGTACAGATCGCGTTTGAAACCCCGCAGCGGACCGTTCGGATCGAACCGGTCCGGGTTCTGCCCTCCTTCTCGGTGGGGGCCATTGTCGCTGGTGAACATCACGACCGTCTTGTGATCGATCTCCAGTTCAACCAACAGGTCCAGCAGCCGCCCGATGTCGCGGTCCATGCGAGTGATCATGGCGGCCTGCCCCTTGTCCGGCTCAGGCCAGTCGTAATCTGCGTAGGGACCGTAGTCCGGGACCTCCTGACCGTTCCCGGTGCCCCGTGTCCCCTCGTTGTTCGCGTGCGGGATCGTCAGCGCCAGGTAGAGGAAGAACGGCTGATCCTTCTTCTCACGAACGAAATTGAGTGACTCGTCGACGATGAGGTCGTGGCTGTAGTCAACCCGCTTCGTCGCATAACCTCCGGCAAAGCCCCCGCCACCCCCCGACACAACCATGACTTCATTTCGCAGCGGGACCTTCTCCTCGTTCCGCCACAGGAACACGGGATAGTAGTTGTGCGCATGTCGCTGGTTCAGGTACCCAAAGAACCCGTCG
>CAZUXX010000011.1:0-3239 GCA_964624215.1 uncultured Planctomycetaceae bacterium | reverse complement strand
GGTCGAAGCCCTGCTTGCGGGGAAGACCGCTGCGAGCCCCGTCGACGTCGTCTCCCAGTCCCCACTTGCCGTACAGGCCGGTAGCGTATCCCGCTTCCTTGAGGACTTCGGCGACAGTGACGTCTTCATCCCGAAGGGCCTGGGTCGACAGATCACTGCCAGCGTTACCGCGCACGTGTGTGTGTCCCATGTGCTGCCCGGTCATCAGCACGCTGCGCGAGGGAGCGCACACCGTCGCTCCCGCGTAGAAGTTACGAAACTTCATCCCCTCGGCGGCCATGCGATCGAGTCGCGGCGTCTTGATGATCTGCTGGCCATAACAGCCCGGATCCCCGTAGCCCAGGTCGTCCGCCACAATGAAGATGAGGTTCGGCCGTGTCGGGAGTTCACGGATCCGCAGATTGCGGATCCCCCCTTCGGTCTGGAAGGTGCTGATCCCGAAGGGACGATTCGGCTCAACCTCGATCCGGATGTCAAACTGCGTCTCTTTGGCGTCGACGTTGACGATCCGCTCGTCGTCGAGCCACGCCTGTACCCGGTCGTCAGTCACCCGCAGCCGGACCTTGTACCACTTGTCCCGCTCGAACGTGTAATAGTCGGTCGTTTCGTTTTCCGAGGCATCGAAGCCGTTCAGGCTCGACAGTCCGATCACACCGCCTCCCCAGCCTCCGAGGACGAGGGTGCAAGCCTGCTCCTTCACCGGGAACGTCAACGCGCAGAAGAAGTCATTCCCCTGAATCCGTTTCGCTTCCCATTCGAGCTCGTAGTTCGACTTCGGAAGAGGCTTGCCGTTCCAGGTCACTCCGGTAAGTGGCTGCCCTTCCTCCATGATGAGGACACCCTCCCTCACCAGCACTTCGCCCTCGCCGCCGAAATCGGTCTTCTTCCAGTTCTTGAGTGTCTGACCGTCCAGCAGTGCTCGCCAACCGCCGGACTCAACCGACGCTGCCTCAACCGGCGATGACGCGGCATCGTCGGCTTGTACCACTCCGGGGAGAATGGCCCCCACCAACACGAGGGCACACGTTCGGACAATCCAGCATCGGCAAGCTCGATTCATTCGTTCCCCCGAGGTGAAACTCGCAACGGTAATCGGCGAAGGAACCAGTCGCCAACGGCACATCGACGACGGTCATCACATCGCATCACTTCAGCATGACGGTTGGCAGACGAATTGCAAACCGCTCCGGGGCCCTCGGAGAAGCGGAAACGACTCCCCGCTGCGCACGAAAAAAGCCCGCAGGCTGATACCTGCGGGCTCGTCCGTGTACAGGGATAAGGACAAATTCAGCGAAACTAATGTGATCCCTGGATCACTACACGGAAAGAATCGAAATAAATCGACAACGGCGAGTATGATTGCCAATCGCGCCGGGATTTCAAGCAAATTTCTTCTGCTTTTTACTGAACATCAGTCGTGTTTGAATCCGCTGATGCGTCCCGGCCGCAGGACCTGCCAGGGGCCGAGTTGAGGGGTTCCATTCACCCAACGAAACCTGAGGCGCAGTGCAGCAATCGACTGCTGCGGTTGGCTGCGAATCTGCAGCATTGCTCAATTGGCCAAACACCTCTCGACGAATCGGAGGAAAATGTTCTGACGGGTGTCCGGTGTCGCAAGTGATGTTTTTGTAATGACTTGCATGTTATGGGAAATTGTGCGGACAGGTTCATCCCGAAGCGGTACGCAGGATGCAATAGGTGCTGATGCTGCACGAGCAAGCTACTGGCCCGCACTTGCTCGATGGCGCACCGGAAAGCGTCCTCGGATCGTCTCCGAGGACGCTTTCTTCGTTTGAACAATGCTGCTCTCGGGCCACCTTGATCATGATGAGGCGATCGACGCCAGCTGACTCACAGGCCAACCGCCGAGTAGAGCACTACACTATCAGGGTCGGAACTGTCTTCAGACAGGACCGCGGGCCGTCGTACCGACTTTGAATTCTCGATGACATCGGACTCCACAGCGTCTCGCCTCAGCGCCGCTCCGAATGCGTTCCTGATCCTCGAGCGGGGAGCTGCCCGCTTGAGCGTGCATGAGTTGCGCTCCGGTCACGTCGTCACGATCGGGCGCGCCCCGTCCAACACCATCATCGTGCCGGACGCGAAATGCAGTCGACAGCACTGCGAGGTCTTCTCACGCAACCGCGCCTGGATTCTGCGGGATCTGGGCAGCAAGAACGGAGTGACCGTCGATGGCACGCTCGTCCGCGGTGACTGGCCGCTCCGGCTCGGACAGCGAATCGAGATCGGCGAGCATTCGCTTCAATTCTCCCAAACCGATCCCCGTAAGGACGGAGAAATCTCGGAGCAACTGGGGGGCAGCTCCTACGTCATTGTCGACCGAAAGGCCGGTACGCAGTTCGACAGGGTCGTCCCGATCTCGGGAGCGACCGTCTCGACGAAGCCGTTTGTCGACCTGATCCAGCTGGGGCGTGCACTCAACGAAGCCAGTAATGTCCGGGATGTTGTCCGTTGTGCTCTGGAGGCGTTGATTGGCAGTACGACTGCCCGGACAGCGACTGTCGTCTTTCTGCGTGAAGGAAGCCCGGACGATCTCGAGGTCGTGGGCACCTGGCCCGATCCGCCAGTCGATGCCGAGCCCTACTCGAAGTATCTCTCGCAGATTGTGCTCTCGGAGCGCGAGGCGCTTCTGGTGCACGATGTCCAGTCGAACCCGAGCCTCTCGCAGCGCAAGAGTCTGCAGGAACTGGCTGTGACCAGTGCCATCTGTGCGCCGATTCGAGCCGACGACAAGGTCCTCGGCACGCTGCATCTGTATGCCGCCGATTCCGGAGAGCCCCTCAATTCAGAGCACCTCGAGTTCGCCCTGGCTGTGGCCGACCAGTTGGGAAGTATCCTCCCGACGCTCCGGCGACACGAGGCAGAGGTCGCGCGACTCGCGACCTCCAACTCGGAACTTCGGGAGCAACTCCAGCTGGAGACCGAACTTGTCGGTGAAAGCGAGGCCCTCGCCAGGGTCAAGCGGTCGATCGCCCGTGTCGCTCGCACCGATGCGATCGTGCTGATTCGGGGCGAAAGCGGGGTCGGCAAGGAACTGGTGGCACGCGCGGTTCACTTCAACAGTGACCGCCGCGACGGCCCGTTCGTCTGCGTCAACTGTGCCGCGCTGACAGAAAGCCTTCTCGAAAGCGAACTCTTCGGCCACGAAAAGGGCGCGTTTACCGGAGCGGCCTCCCAGAAGCCCGGTAAATTCGAACAGGCCAATGGCGGGACCCTGT
>CAZUXX010000010.1:889-16069 GCA_964624215.1 uncultured Planctomycetaceae bacterium | reverse complement strand
TCAGTCGCATACCACGGGCATCCTCATGGGCTGGTTCAGCCGCAAGGACTGGAACGTCATCGCCGTCATCTTTCAGCGAAGCGACCTGTACCAGGTCAGCGGACAACGGGTGAAAGGGGGCGATGCAACCAAGGCCCGCGATGGAGCAAAGACTCATCCGCGAACGATCTACTGGGCGGTGTTTGACCAGAAGGGAGCGTTTCTGGAAGGGGCCTCCGGTGCGGCCGGTCGGGACGTTCCGACGGACGCGTTGAAGAAACTTGAGCGCGAACTGCCGACCAACAAGACAGTTCAGGAGATTCTCAAGGCACTGGAGACCGGCCAGGGTGACAAGCTGGCCAAACCACTCGTCTGGACCGGCTATCCCAAACGGGGATGAACCGGAACATCCCTCCGGTGCGAGTGTGTCTGCTCACGATCGTTCGCCACGACGATTCTCCCGGTTTTCTGCTTCCTTGGCCTTTCACTCGCAGTTCCACACTTGTCAACGACGATTGCCAGCGGCGTTTCAGAACCGGTCCTCACCGACGACGAGCGCCACCATTTCGAGCAGAACGGTTTTCTGATTGTGCGTCAGGTCGCCAGCCGCGAGCTGCAGCAGCGGATGCTCGACGTGACGCGGGATGGCGTTTCCCGATTGATTGAACCGGTCGAGTTCGAAGCGGATCTGCAGTACCCCGGCGCCCCCCGGTCGCGGCATGCCGAAGGCGGCCGCACGGTGCGGCGGCTCAAGCAGGCACTCAGCCGCGACTTCGTATTTCTCGAATGGATCCAGCATCCGCAGATCGCCGGCCGGTTGCGGCAATTGCTGGGGGCGACCATCTACTGCCCGCTGGCTCATCACAACTGTGTGATGACCAAGGCACCGGAGTTCAGCAGCGAGACGGGATGGCATCAGGATGTCCGGTACTGGTCGTTCCAGCAGCCGAATCTGGTCAACGTGTGGCTGGCGCTGGGGCGTGAGACCCCGGAGAATGGCTGCCTGAAGCTGATTCCGGGAACACACCGTATGGCGTTCGATCGCGAGCGGTTCGATGACGAACTGTTCCTGCGGACCGATCTGCCCGAGAACCGGGCGTTGATCGCGCAAGAGATCTCTGCGGAACTGGAACCGGGAGACGTCCTGTTCTTTCACGCCCGAACGTTCCATGCCGCGGGTCGGAATCAGACGCAACAGACGAAATATTCCGCAGTCTTCACCTTTCACGGCGAAGAGAACGCACCGGTCCCGGGGACACGCTCTGCCTCTTTGCCGGAACTGATCCTCCGTGGCTGAGGGATCCATGACGCAAGCACTGGCGCGCTGGCTGTTGATCGTGCTGATCCTCGGGGGCGGATCGTCGGCCCCGCTGCTGGCAGACGATCAGCCTGTTCGGCCCGCAGCGCCGGTCTATCGACACGGAATCGTCGTGGCGGATCATCCCCTGGCGAGTGAGGCCGGTGCCGAGATCCTTCGCAAGGGAGGAAATGTCGTCGATGCTGCCGTCGCAACGGCCTTTGCGCTCTCTGTCGTCCGCCCTGAAGGCTGCGGCATCGGCGGCGGAGGCTTCATGGTCCTCTGGGATGCGGACCGCCAGCAGGCGGTGGCTCTTGACTACCGCGAGCGTGCGCCGCAGGCCGCGACCCGCGACATGTTCCAGAACATACAGGTGGACGTTGAACGTGCGGGGCGCCCCTCCGAGGTGGGGGGACTGGCGGTTGCGATTCCCGGAGATGTGGCCGGCCTCTGCTTTGCCCTGGAGGAATACGGCACTCTGGATCGTGCGACGGTTCTGTCGCCGGCCATCAGGTTGTGCCGGGACGGCGTCCCCGTCGACGACTGGATGCGAACAGTCCAGAGAAGTGTCCTGAGGGACTTTGAGAGGCATCCGGAGTATCGCGAGCGGTTCGGAGCCCTCTGGTCGTTGTATCTCAACAACGGCGTTTTGTGGCCGGAGGATGCCCGGTTCTACTCCCCACTGGGAGAAGTGCTGGAGCGGATCGCCCGGCTGGGGCCCGAGGGTTTCTACGAGGGCGAGGTCGGCCAGGCCATGGCGGCCGCGATCCGGTCGCACCAGGGGATCGTAACCGCGGACGATCTGCGGACCGTGCAGCCAGTCGTCGTGCGGGAGCCGCTCCGCGGAAAGTTCCGGCAGTATGAACTGCTGGCAATGCCTCCGCCCTCGTCGGGAGGGATTGCGATCATCGAAACGCTCAACATTCTCGAAGCGATTGAAGAGCGGCCGGCGTTTGCACCGCTGGCTGAGTTGCCACAGAACTCCCCCGAAGCAATTCACCGGATCACAGAGGCCCTCAAGCATGCCTTTGCCGACCGGGCCGAGTTTCTGGGCGACGCAGACCAAGCCAGCGTACCGGTCGGCCGACTGACATCTCGCGAGTATGCCCGCGAGATCGCCGGGCGATTTGATCCCGCTCGAACCCTGTCTCGTGACGAGTACGGTCGCGGTGCCCCGGTCAACGACGGAGGGACGAGCCACTTCTGTGTGATGGATGCCCGGGGGAATGCCGTCGCCTGTACGGAGACCATCAATACCTACTTCGGCAGCTATGTGGTCGAGCCCCGGTTCGGGATCGTGCTGAACAACGAGATGGATGACTTCGCGGCTGTTCCGGGAGAGCCGAACGCATTCGGTCTGATCCAGAGCGAGGCGAACGCAATTGCTCCCGGGAAGAAGCCCCTGTCGAGCATGTCGCCGACTCTTCTGGTGCTCGACGGGAAGGCGTGCTTCGCAGTGGGAGCCTCGGGTGGTCCGCGGATCATCAGCTCAACGCTTCAAACCCTTCTCAATATGGTTGTTTACGGGATGCCTCCGGGTGCGGCGGTCGACGCACCGCGGTTCCATCACCAGTGGATCCCCGAGACGTTGTTTCTCGAAGACGGGCTGCTTGACCCGCGTCGTGCATCGCTCCAGGAGCGCGGGCACGAACTCAAGCGGATCGGTCATGTCGGAACCGTTCAGGCGGCCCGCCGGACCGGGGACGAACTTACCGGAGCATCGGATTCCAACAAGGGGGGACAGCCTGCCGGCTGGTAATCTCCCGCGACACGGACAGTCTCATGAAACGCGAGTATTCCAACTACCAGAAGAAGGTCATCTCGCGGTACTACGAGAACCGCGAGCAGATCGATGCCCAGCGACTGGCGGAACTGGTCACCAGCCTGTATTTCGTAACCGGGGACAAGCAGATTGCCAAGCTCTGGGCTTCGGCAGGCGAAACGATGGAACGGCTGAAGGTTCCCAAGTCCCGCGTGGCTCACGTCCTCGAGCGCAAGGATCCTGCTGTTCTCGCGGAGGTCGTCAAGGATCTGGAGAAAGGGATTATCGGACCGGGCACGTAGGCCGTTCGGTCCGCGTCGAGGTTCACCGGCCGAACTCCTGCAACGGTGCCATTGAACGTCTTCTGAAACGCTCGGTGTCCTTGTTCGGCCACCGGAGAGTGCGTGAATGGTCTTCCCGGTGTGCCGCTTGCACTCGGGGGGGCATGCAGGCGATGATCAACGTCCCCTGATCGACAGACCATCGGAGTCCCTCCCGTGCGCGCTCTCCCCATCCTGATTTTCACTCTCGTGGTGTCGGTCGCGTCGGCACTGAATGCCGACGTGCGGAGGGTCCGCTACTCGGTTGAGCTGCTGCAGCGCAACGCCGGCGGCGTGGGTGTTCCGGTCCACGCGTTGACACTGACCGGGTTGATCGATGTCGGAGCCGGCGGACGTGATGTTGTCTACCGGATTGACGAGGCCGGAGCCCCCTCCCTCGACTGGTACGAACGAGTCGGGCGCTATGGCGCCGATGCCGATGGTCATGCCGCAGGTGACCTGCCCGTCTTTCGCTATCGCCATGGTGGACGTCCCTACATGGTGCGGGTTCATGGGCCCGTCTTCGAAGCTCCGTCGCAACTGGCGGAAGACTCCAGCTGGCAGGCGGAGTGGGACGCGCGTGCCATCCGGTATTCGGTGCGGGGGGATGAGCGCACGGGGAATCGCGATTGCTGGGCGATCAACGGGGCCTCGGCAGTCGGGCGCGGGCAGTCACTGCTCATTGAAAAGGGAACCGGGCTGCTGGTCTCCGCGAACGCGCGCGTGTTCCTCGGGATGGGAGACCGCTTCGATCTGATCGTGTCGCTGACGGGCGAGTCGACTCTCACCGGCGAGGAGGCCCGGGCGGCCATGTCGGCTGCGAGCGCCATTCTCGATCTGAAGGCGAGCCTTCGCACGAATCGTGGTGAGAACGCAGCTCCGTTCACTGCCGCTGAGCTCAAACAGGTCGAGGAGGCGGTCCCCGCGATCGCACTGGCAGCCGAAGGGACTGACTGGAAGGAATTCGTCGATGCCATGGGGAACTCGGTCACCACAGCCCGCGATCGGGCGCGGTCGGTCGAAGACCTGGCTGCCAAGGCCGTGGGGAAACCGGCACCGCAGGTTAGCCTGCCCGGGCTGGATGACACGGTCATCACCGTGCCGGCACAGCAGGGACGGGTTCTGGTCCTGCACTTCTGGGAGTATCGCGGCGAGCCGGAGTCTCCGTTCGGTCAGGTGGGATACCTCGACTTTCTGGCCCGCAAGCGGAGCGACGAAGTTCTGGTGTACGGCGTGGCAGTCGACGAGCGGGCGGGCGAGTCCGGCACTCGCCGCGAACTGGCCCGGGATGTCCGCAAGTTCAGCTCGCAGTTCATGCGGCTGGAGTACCCGATCCTGCTCGACGATGGTGCTCTTTTGAAGAAGTTCGGCGATCCGCGGTCACTGGAGATGCCGCTCCCGCTGTGGGTGGCAATTGCTCCGGATGGAAAGATTGCCCACTTTCACACCGGCCTGTATTCGATCGATCCCAACCGCGGGCTCGAACAGATTGACGCCCTGGTCGACGAGCTGGCGAAGACGGAACCATGACGCTGCCCGAGACGCCACTCGATGTCCTGGTGGTTGCCCCCCATCCGGATGATGCCGAGCTGAGTACGGGTGGCACCATTCTCAAGTGTCGCGCGCAGGGGTTGCGCGTGGGCGTGCTCGATCTGACGAATGGTGAGCCGACACCACATGGCACGCCGGAAATCCGGGCTCGCGAGACCGCCGCGGCAACCGAACTGCTTGGGCTGAACTGGCGTGGCAACCTGGGCCTGCCGAACCGCTGCCTCGAGGCCGATCTCCAGTCGCGACGCAGGCTGGCTGAAGTGTTTCGCCTGGTGCGGCCGCACATCATCCTGGCTCCGTATTGGGAAGACTCTCATCCCGATCACGTTGCCGCCAGCAGCCTGTGTGATGCGGCGCGGTTCTGGGCGAAGCTGTCACGGACTGACATGGCCGGAGAGCCGTTTCATCCTCCGAAGATCTACTACTACTGGAGTATCCATCTGCGAATTCAGCCACCCCCGTCGTTCGTCGTGCCGATCGGCCGCCTGATCGAACGCAAGCTGGAGGCGATCGGCTGTTTTGAAAGTCAATGGGCGCATCGCGGTCCGGAGTTTCCCACCGTGCTGGATGATATCCGCGACCGTGCCCGTTACTGGGGCTGGGCGATCGGCACGGATTTCGCCGAGCCGTTCGCCAGTCGGGAGACAATCGCGATCGACGATCTGCGTTTGCTCGGATGATACGGGATGACACGGCCGGCCGACGCCGGTGGACTCTTCCCTGCGGATCTGACCCTGCTGGTATTCAGTCGCGCCGCAATGATCCGGACAAGGGGCTAGAAATCCGGGGCCTGAAGGGGTCGGTTGGCACCACCACCGGGAGCTTGGGGTGCCTGTGGGGGAGCTGAAGGACGCGTCGATTCCAGCGAGGGCCCTACACGATCGACCCGGGCCCCAAGAGGCCCCCCCCCTTCGGCGGCATGGGCGCTACTGCAACCGGGAGACAGTGCAAAGTCCCGCGGTGCGATCGATCGCAGTGACGTCAGTACGGTCGCAAACAGGACGGCGTTCGAGTCGTTGACGGGTCGCTGCAAGTGCCCGTCGCCGAGGTAGTCCGACCAGTCCTCAAGGAATGACTGGGGCCGTTCCCCCGAGCCTCCTCCCGAGTGAAAGCGACGCAGCGATGAGGCATAGCCGTTGCGATTGTCCCACCATTCGATCCCGGGTTCCTTGAGCGCGCCTGGCTGGGTCAGCAGGCAGACGTTCGCCGCGTCTTTGCCGGGGGTGGTCCCGTAAACGGACTCCCTCACCGACAGGGTGGGCCGCGGCTGGATCACCCCTTTGAGATCCACGTGTGTCTTGCCTGCCAGAAGAGTCGTGTGGTCGATATCGATCCACAATCCGTCCGTCGAGTCGCTGCGCTGCAGTTCCAGGAGGGAGTGACCGGAGACCAGGATGCAATCCTCGATGGCCAGCAATCCGCTTCCCCTGGTACCGAGAAGGGATTGTTCTGCCACCAGCATCGACTTCTGCAGTAGCGCATGTCGCCGTCCCCCCTTGCCGGCCTCGAATGAGATCAGTGGCACGGTGGCGGATGCTCCGACGGCACCGGTCAGCATGCATTGCCGGATCACGACGTCGGCGTTTCGCGCAAGGACCAGTTGCGAGGGGACCGTCTCTGCCGGGCCAGCGAGCTCCAGACGCCCGTTCATCAGATCCAGTCGGCCATCGTCAATCAGAAACATGGCAGCGGGTTTTCTGCCGGAGACAGCTTCGGGACGAACCACCAGAGGAACATCTCCTCCGGCCTGCAGGAACTCCAGCTGCAACGACCGCCCTTTGATGTGGACTGGCGGAAGTTCCCGAAGCCCCGAACCGGTCAATTGTAGTCGTGCCCCATCAGGAAGGCTGTCTCCCTGCAGCAGGTCTGCAATGCGTCGACGATCGGCGCGCAGATCGAGCCGGATGACCTCCGTCGGCTCCGCGAGGATGCGAAACTCCTCAGGCAGGGATGGGCGACTGGTGGCCACCCGCAGTTGTTCGAGTTGCGACTTCCCCGGGACAGGCAGTGGTGGCACCGCCCCGACGCTGGCCCCAGTGCCGATCCCTGCCGGGACCGCTTCGCTCAACCGGGTCGCGGCCTCGACACCGATGTGACTCAATTCGCCAGCCGGGACTTGATCGTCGAGCGAAACCGTCGCCTCTTCTGAAAGCTCCTGGGACCAGAAGCCTTTCCACTGCTCGCGATCATGCACTCGTGTAGAGGTCGTGGTACCTGCGAGATGGATCAGCGTATCCCATCCGGACAGGACCGACTTCTCTGCAAACCAGTTCAGATGCGGCATGCGCACCCCGTCCGTCCGCGGACCGGCTGGCCAGTTCGCCAATGTCAGCATAGTCGAATCGGCCCCGGGTGATGTCGCGAGAATCGTCCGCCGCAGTTGCAGTTCCAGGCGGCTGGCCGGGGTCTCGTTCCGCGTCGCTACTCTCAGCCCCTCACCACCGGCGATGACCGTCGAGCCGAGCAGTCGGACATACGACAAACCGGTCGGCGGGCCAGATGCAGATTCCGAATCGCGGGTCCTGAGTCCCGTGGAGGGCTCGGGATCGGAAGCGGACTCACTCACGACGGCTTCGTGAAGTTCCATGTCGACCACCGGGCCTGTCTGCGTTGCGACGAGACTCCCGCCGATGACGACGTCGGCCTTCGGCCCAGCCACGCGCACGACGCGCACATCCGAACCCCTGATCAGGCACTGTTCGAACAGAACGCGTGCGGCGGCCTCGGCATCGGGCGACGACACATTGGCCAGCGTGATCGGCCCGGCCCCCTCCTCGATCGTGACACTGCAGTTCTTCAGGACCAGCACCCCGCGGGTGACTCCGAACAGCGTTTGTGCGGACTGGCTCCCGGAGCGCACGTGCAGATGAACCCCTTCAACGTGCAGGACTCCCCCCCGCATCTGGACGAGCGCCGGTGCCCGGGGCTCCGGGTTCTCTTCAACGAGCAGGATCGGCTCTGTGCCGGGTTCGCCGACGATTCGCACCTGTTCGGCGTTCTCGATCACGAAGCGATCGAGCGGGTAGATGCGACTCTCCGCGAGCCGGATTTCGCGATGTGCTCCCCGCAGTCGCTGGATTGCTTCGGCAATGCCAGTCGGCCCGCCAGTGGCGCCGGTTCCGACCGAAACCGATTGCAATGGCTCTGTTGGCAACGATCGCAGGGCGTACACCCAGTCGGGAACGAACCGGCGCCCCGCTGCTGATTCGGCGCCCGGCAGGTCATCTGTCCCGGGGAAAGGTGGCCCGGTGCGATCGATCCGCAGGTCTCCCCGATCCAGCACCAGCAGTCTGGGTTCTGATGCGTCCTCGTTGTTTGCGGTTTCCGGAGGGACAGCCGGATCCTCAATGGGCTGGACAGGATCGTCCTTCGCCTGCCGCTGAGCCAGCGCTTCCGCCACTGTCGGGCCGCCCCCTCCGGCTGTCCCGCCATTGCGCACGAGCGCATACCACGAGCCGCCCACTATGACGGCGACGACCAGAATGACGATGAAGAATCGGCCGTATTCGAGATTGATCGCCAGCCCCGTCGGATTCTTGCCAAGGGCACGGGGCGGGAGCCTGCGGCTCTGACGGGTCTGCTCACCACTGCGTCTCTCCTCGGGAGCGACCGCCTGGCGAGACCGGCCACGACGTCGTTGTTCCGACGCGCGGGGCTTTGATTTGTCGAGAACCCGGTCCGGGAGCTTTTGTGAGACGTGCGGCTCCTCGGCAGGGGGGGCGACTCGTGCCGCAGCCTTGCCCCGTGAGGGCCGCTCCTTTTCAGTGACGCTGGTTCCCTTTGCCGGTCCATCGTCTGCCGCCGTTTCGCCGCTGCCGGCGAGGTCGTCCTCCTCGGTGAGCGCCTGCAGTGCCACTTCAGACAGGCCGGAGGATGCCTTTTCCACGAGGTCGAGATCGGCAAGCAGCTCCCCGGGGGTCTGGTAGCGGTCCTCGGGACGCTTGGCCATCATCCGATGAATGACCGCGACATACGCCTCCGGGACGTTTGGATTCTCATCACGCGGGTTGGGAGGCGGCACATTCAGGTGCCCGTGCAGTTTGCTCTTCATGTCCCCCGGATAGGGAGGGAACCCCGTCAGCATGTGATACCACGTGCAGCCCAGCGAATAGAGATCGCTGCGAATGTCGGCAGCGCGGCTGTCGCACGCCTGTTCCGGAGAAATGTAGTCGACCGTGCCGACGGTCGTCCCGTCCCGGGTGATCCCGGCATCCAGCGTCTCGCCAAGTGTCAGAGCGAGTCCCAGATCGGCGAGCATGACCTTGCCGTCCGACTCGATCAGGAGGTTGGACGGCTTGATATCCCGGTGGACGATTCCCTTCTCCTGGATGTGCCGGAGCGCTTCGGCGACCTGGCGAATGATGTGCAGCGAGCGTTTGGGCGGCAGGACTCCCCGTTTCTCAATCAGGGTGTGGACATCGGTTCCCTCGACACATTCCAGCGCGATATAGGGGAACCCGTTGATCTCCCCGGCTTCGTAGATGGCGACGATGTTCGGGTGTCGCAGCTGGGCCGAGGCTTGTGCCTCGGAGCGGAACCGGCGGACAAGTGTGGGATTCTCGGCACGGTCGCGGGGAAGAACCTTGAGGGCGACCGTCCGCTTGAGCTCGGTATCGCTCGCCAGGAAGACGGTTCCCATCCCCCCGGCCCCGAGCTTCTTCTGGATGTGGTACTTGCCCAGAGACCTCAATCCGGACACGTTTTGAGCAGCATCGGGATTCGAGGCAGCATCAGCCATCACGGTCCGGGTGGGCCAGAGTCGAACGAATGTTCTAGTGAGAACGCATCCCGAAGTCGGCTACCGATTTCGCTGCCGATCAAACCGGAGTATACCCCGCCCGGATGCAGGCAGCAAAACCGATCACCCCGTTCCTCTGCCTGTGCCGTGCGGTGGCGCGCGGTCGTGCGGGCGAGATCAGGCGGGTGGCGAATGTTTCCCTGCTGCGCGGGCCTTTTCGGCAGGACGGGGCCGGCTGCGGCGGGAGTTTCTCAGGATGTTGTTGACTTGCGGGTGAGTCGTGAACAGAATTTCACGCTGCTGGCGACTTTGCGTCGCATCGGGCCCGACTTTTCTCTTCAGGACCTCCGACCACCTATGAGCTACTCGGACGACTACGGTTACGAATACGGGGTGCGCGACATGTTCGCCGCCGACGCGGCGCTCGACGAGCGCGTCGCGTTCATCCGCCGGACGTACGCCCACGTAGGGGCCGCCACACTGCTGTTCGTGGCGCTGGTGGCGACGTTCATCAACACGCCCGCGATTGCAGAACCGCTGATGCAGTTCTTCTTCGCGATGCCGTATCTGATTGTCATCGCGTTAATGGTGGCCGGTTTCGTCGCTCACCGCATGGCGGCGTCGCACGCGTCTCCCGGCATTCAGTACATGGGGCTGGGGTTCTACGCGCTCGCCGAAGCACTGTTCTTCACACCACTGCTGTACCTGCTGCACACCCGCCTGCCCGGTGGCGATGACATCATTGCTCAGTCCGGCATCATCACGCTGATCATCTTCGGCGGATTGACCGGCTTCGTGATGCTCACGCGGAAGGACTTCTCCTTCATGAGGAACTTCCTCGTCGTCGCCATGTTCGCCGTTCTGGCGCTGATGGTGGCATCCTGGTTCGGTGGCTTTCACCTCGGACTGTGGTTCGTCGTGGGGATGATCGTTCTGATGTGCGGCTTCATCCTTTACGAAACCTCCAACGTTCTGCATCACTACCATACGAGTCAGCATGTGGCGGCCTCGCTCGCCATCTTCTCGTCGTTGACGACATTGTTCTGGTACGTCCTGCAACTGATGTCGATTCTGGGCGACGATTGAGCCGTTTCGGCCACGCCCCCGTCTGAACCCACGTGCACACCCGCACCGGCCCGATGGTCTGTGCGGGTGTGTTGCTTTTTCAGGTGGATCCTGCGGCTGCAGGGCCCTTCTGATTCAAAGTCATCCGGCTCGGGACGTTCCCTTCCGCCAGTCCGCGCGACGCCGCTGGTCCAGAGGCGAAGCAGTCCTGCCGTTGTTGACCAGTCGCCGCCAGCCCGCTCCCCGCACTCCCGCAGGTTTGCTACAGTTCGCGCTCAGTCGGACGCAATCGCCGATCGTCAGCAAAGAGGGAGTTACGTGCAGGAACATCGGTACGACGTCGTGGTGATTGGCACTGGTCCCGGTGGCGAAGGGGCCGCCATGCAGTCCGCGAAGCTGGGCCGGAAGGTCGCTGTCGTCGAGCGGGCCCCCCGGATCGGTGGCAACTGCACGCACAAGGGGACGATCCCCAGCAAGGCACTGCGGTATGCGATCTTTCAGCTGGCGTCGGCTTATCAGTCGAAGCTGTTCGGCCGGTTCCGGCTGCACTCCGGTGTCAGCTTCGCCGATCTTTTGGAATCTGCCTCGTCCGTGATCGACCAGCAGGTCGTTATGCGGACGGGCTTCTACGACCGTAACGACGTGCCGGTGCACGAGGGGCATGCCCGCTTTCTCGATGCTCATACCATCGAGGTTGTCCGCGAGGACGGAGCCCGCAGCCGACTCAGTGCCGATGCCTTCATCATTGCGACCGGGTCCCGGCCGTACCGCCCGGCCGATATCGACTTCGATCATCCGCGAATTTTCGACAGCGACACCCTGCTGACGTTGCGGCACATGCCGCATTCGATCTGCGTATATGGTGCCGGCGTCGTCGGGTGCGAGTATGCGTCGATGTTCCGCAACCTCGGCGTCAAGGTGAACCTCGTCAACTCGCGAGAGCAACTGCTGGAGTTTCTGGATGACGAGATCATCGATGCCCTCAGCTATCACCTCCGCGATCGCGGTGTGATGATCCGCCACCGGGAGGTCTACACCAGTATCGAACCCGACGACCACGGAGTCGTGCTGAAGCTCAAGTCCGGTAAGCAGATCCGGTCTGACATCCTGCTGTTCGCAGCCGGGCGGACCGGCAATTCGGATGGGCTGGGGCTGGAAGAGCTTGGCATCCAACCTGACAGCCGCGGATACATTCCGGTGAACGAGCACTTCCAGTGCGAGATCCCACATCTGTATGCGGTGGGGGATGTCGTCGGCCGCCCGTCGCTGGCAAGTGCGGCGTACGTCCAGGGACGGTATGCAGCTCACCATCTGATCACCGGCCAGTGCGAGCGGGCGCTGATTGCCGACATCCCGACCGGCATCTACACCAGTCCCGAAATCAGTTCTCTCGGAAAGACCGAGCGGGAGCTGACCGACGCCGGTGTTCCGTACGAAGTCGGGCGATCGATCTTCAAGCATCTCGCCCGGGCACAGATTGCCGGGCAGACGATCGGCATGCTCAAGCTGCTGTTCCACCGGGAAACCCTGCAGCTTCTGGGGATCCACTGCTTCGGAATGAACGCCTCGGAGATCATCCACATCGGCCAGGCGATCATGTCGCAGCCGGGTGAAGGAAACTCACTGCGATACTTCGTCAACCAGACCTTCAACTACCCGACGATGGCAGAGGCGTATCGCGTTGCCGCACTCAACGGTCTGAACCGACTGTTCTGAACGGGCTCAGGATTCTTGATTCACCGACAGGCTACGATAGCGGCCGCCAGCGTTGTCGAGCAGGGGTGTGTGGTCGCGTCGGTATGCAGACCGTGCCGCCAGTTCGCTCTGTCTCGCTGGCCCGGTTCCCTTGTTCGGGACGCATTCTTGCAGGTCGGATCGAAAAGCGCGCTCGCATTCTTTTGCAACGTCTGCGAAAATTGATACTTGCTTTGTTGATTCACTCGCTCGCCAATCAGGAGCTGATTCATGGCAGATTCATCACGTCGGGACTTCCTCCGGACCACTTCGACAGCCGCCGTCAGTGCCGGCCTGCTTACGGGTCTCGCGCGCGGTGCCTATGCCAATGGTGATGACACGATCAACATCGCGCTGATCGGATGTGGCGGGCGCGGCCGGGGGGCGGCCGCACAGGCCCTGGCGACGGAAGGCAAGGTCCGGCTGATTGCTGTGGCCGATGCGTTTCGCGATCAGCTGGATGATGGACTCGAAAACATCTCCCGCAGTGTCAGGAATAACGACACAGCGATTGTTGACGTTCCCGAGGAACGCAAGTTCGCCGGGTTCGACGCCTACAAGCAGGTGCTGGAGCTTCCCGATCTCGATCTGGTCATTCTGGCGACGCCGCCGGGCTTCCGCCCGATGCACTTCGCAGCCGCGGTGGAAAGGGGAGTACACGTCTTCATGGAGAAGCCGGTGGCGACCGATGCTCCGGGAGTGCGTCAGGTTCTCGAAGCCGCGAAGCAGGCCAAGGAGAAAAATCTGAAGGTGGGCGTGGGGCTGCAGCGGCATCACCAACCCTGCTACCTCGATGTCGTCGGCCGGATCCATGACGGAGCCATCGGAGACGTCATCGCGATGCGCGTCTACTGGAACGGTGGGGGCGTCTGGGAGCCGCGACGCACGCGCGAACAGGTCAAAACCGAAATGGAGTCCCAGATGCGCAACTGGTACTACTACAACTGGCTGTGCGGCGATCACATCTGCGAGCAGCACATCCACAACCTCGACGTCGGCTGCTGGGTCAAGGGGGACTACCCCATCAAGGCGAACGGCATGGGTGGGCGCGAGGTTCGCACCGCGCCGCGGTACGGCGAAATCTTTGACCATCATGCCGTCGAGTACACTTTCGCCGACGGCTCGACGATGATCAGCCAGTGCCGGCATATTCCCGGCTGCTGGAATGCCGTGAAGGAGCACATTCACGGCACCAAGGGGATGGCCGATCTCGATGCCAATCCCCGCAACTGCCGCATTCACAATGCGGATGGAACCTACCAGTTCAAGGGGAGCACCAAGACTCCTTACCAGATCGAGCATGACGATCTGTTCCACGCCATCCGGAACGACATTCCCTATTCGGAAGCGGAGTTCGGTGCGAAGAGCACGATGGTCTCCATCCTCGGCCGCTTGTGTACGTACTCGGGCAAGGAGATCTCGTGGGACGAGGCGATCAATTCCGAACTGAGCCTGATGCCCGAGAAATTCTCATTCGATGCAGATCCGCCTGTTCTGCCGGACGAGAACGGTCGTTATCCAATCGCGATTCCCGGCAAGACGAAGGTCCTCTAGAACGGAGGGGGACCTGGAGCAGAAGCAGGTCCACCACTCGTTGAAGCATCTAAAGCGGGGCGGTCTCGAACGGGATCGTCCCGTTTGCTGTTGGATCACTCTCCGGCCACGTACCAGCGGTGAGTCTCCTTCTGCTCGAAGATCCACAGGCGTCGGTGCGTGAAGGTCTCCACCCGGTAGTAGTCGCGGCGAATCCAGCGGCCGCGCCACCAGCCGCTTTCGATGCGGTGGGGACCGTGACAGTGTGCGACCCGTTCTTCACGGTTCTGCCAGCGCATCCGCATCGGCCGCCCCTGCAGGGCGACCACCTCGGCAGCAATGGGGGCTGCATACAGCCGCAGCGGCGCGATCTCACTGGACAGGTCTGCCTCGATCAGATCATTCCCGACCGGACGGGATTGCAGCCGGACGGAACGTTCGGGGACCCAGTCGTCGACAAATTGGGGCCACAGGACGGTATCGACTCCCAACCGGCTGCGCAGCCGGTCGAGCAGGTTGTCCAGGGCCTCCTGTCGACGATCGCTGCCATCGTTAAACAGTGACTGCTGCCGCGAAGAGGGAACCGGAACGGGCACCGCCCTCACCACGATTCGCTGGATCTCCTCCGGAAGAGGCAGCCGCTCGAGTTTCAAGGAGGCCAGTTCCCGCAGATGGTCGGCAGACCGGCCGGGGCGTGTGAGGGACAGGCTCATTTCCGGCTCGAGAGGACAGCCCCGGGGCACCGCTGCTCCTCTGGACGGGTATCGCGGCCGGGGGAGCCGCGAGCTCTCCCGCTGGGGCCCCCGGGAGCGAACACAGTCCCAGTGACAGTCGACTCGCATCGTTGCCAGCTGCCGCAACTGAAGCTGTTCTCCCACCTGGTCAAGCAGATGCTGCAGGGCGGTCTCGATCACGTGACGATCAGAGACGGGGTCGTCAAAGGTCCAGCTGGCTTCGACCGGTTCGGGACGCTCGATGAGGACTGGCAACTCCGGGCGACGTCCTCCGAACTGGTCGATTCGCTGCAGCAGCAATTGACTGAACCGCGAGGGAAGTGTCTCCCGGGGGAGTTTCAGAACCTGGCCGATGGTCTTCAGGCCCAGTCGCTGCAGGCGGGAAAGAATCGGCTCCGTCAGCCGCAGCGCCTCGACCGGAAGGTTCCTGAAGCTGCGCCGGTCGGCCCCGGTCACCCGATGGCCGT
>CAZUXX010000010.1:0-850 GCA_964624215.1 uncultured Planctomycetaceae bacterium | reverse complement strand
CAGGCCCAGGCCGCTCCAATGGTGTCGGCGACTGCCACGCGCACGTCATATCCCCGGTGGCGAAACTCGTGCAGCACTTCGGCGACCAGCGGGCCTTCCCCTCCCTGCAGATGATCGCACCCGGCAATGTCCAGCAGCAGTGACTCGGGATGTTCTGCCTCCTCCAGCGCAATCCGGGGAGTGAAACGGTCGCAGGCCAGCGCCAGTTCGCGCAAAGCTGCCCGTGACTTCTCCGGTTCGTAGGGCCGGGCCGTCAGACCGGGGACCAGCCCCGCCGCCTCGGCCAGGGGCATGCCCGGGACAAGCCCTCGCTCCAGTGCCTGCGGACAGCAGTGAGTCAGGAACGATCCGCGAGCCCCGCGCTCCTCATGCAGGACGAGTGGACCGTTCGGAAGAGACGGATCCTCCGCCTGGACTGCCTGAATCGCCCACCGGGGGAACCACACGCAAAGAACCCGTTTCATGAGGCCACTCCAGCGAGAAACTCACACCGGCACATTGCCCCCGGCAGTGCAGGAGCGTCAGGCGGAACAGACGGGAATCCGCAGGACCGGAAGCGGGGGAAGACGACTCCGGCACCGTCGGGCCCTGTCCCGGTCCTCGTCTCCCGGCTTTCTGCGGGGGAATCCTGGTTCCCTCCACTCTCAGCAGAATTCGCACATCCCCCCAGCAGCGCTGCCGTTGCACGCTGGCCGAACGCAGCAGCACACCCGGCACTCCCCCTTCTTCAGCCGCCAGTTGCAGGCGGCGGAACAGGCGGTCCGCACTGCGACCGGGGGGAAACAGTTCATTCCAACCGATTACCAGATCAACTCCGCGGCACCGGAGGGCCTGCTCGGCTGCCCAGACG
>CAZUXX010000009.1:0-16516 GCA_964624215.1 uncultured Planctomycetaceae bacterium | reverse complement strand
ACCTTCTTCCCGCTCGGCAGATTCAGAAAGTCGTACCGCTTCTCCAGCGGCACAATCCAGCGGTTCAGCAGGACGTCGACCGGCATCGTCTGGCGTCCGAAGTCGTCGATCACCAGCGTGCCACAGTTACTCTTCAATTGCAGCGGAGCTTCGCAGATCTTCGTCTGTGGATTCTGCGTCGCCTCCAGCTCCTGCATCGTCAGCTCGCCCCCGGCGATGATCGTCGGACGCACGATCTTCACCCATCGCTGATCAACGCCCGAACGATCAAACAGACCGTCATCCTGCGTCGGCGGAACTTCCTCATGAACGCCCGGGTCGAACACACGGATGATATCCCCGTCGATCCCCAGCGCACGCGGAATCCACACATGCGATCCGAAGCAGGCCGTAATCCGCTCGGCAATACTCGTCTTCCCGTTTCCCGGCTCGCCAAACAGGAACATCCCCCGTCCCGAGTTAATCGCCGGACCCAGCCGGTCGATCATCTCGTCGCTGACCAGCAGATCCGAGAACGCCCGGCGGACATCCGCCTCCGTCGCCTCCTGTCCCGCAATCGTCTGCGCCTCCATCGCCCGCAGGTAGTCAGTCAGTCCTACCGGCGCAGCACCGCAGTAGCTCCCCTCCTCCATGTACCGCCGCGCTCGCTCCCGGCCCAGATCGGTGATGGCGAACACGTAGTCCCCCATCTCCGCGGCCGACTTGAATGCCACCAGTTGCTCGTGCTTCCACGCCTTCAGCAACGGCTCGATCAGCGCGTAGCCCAGCTTGATCTGCTGCGAAATCTCGCGCCCCGTCGCCGACCCCTTCAGTAAGAGGTACTTCAGAATCAGGCGCTCGACATCTTCTTCACTCAACCCCGCTGCCTGCAGCGATTGCGGAGCCCGCGGACGGAACGGCTCGTTCTGGTCCGGCTGCATATCCCCCAGGAGCGTATTCACCCGGTCAAACAACGCCGACAGGTGGCTCCGCCCTTCCGAAACCTCGCCCCGCTTGCGGCACGCGACCGCATTCCGACCGCTCCCGATGTGCGCACCCGCAGCGGCCTCTTCAGGCTCGGAAGTCGTCTTCGATCCGTTCGCCTCCCGGCTGAGCATCTTGGCCAGGATCGCGACTGAACTCTGGATGTTGGAGTCATCCGTCATAGCTTCTCTCAGCTGCATCGCCTGACGATCGCAAGGGCGCTCCGTCTCCAGGTTTGGCCCTGTCAGTTGCACGGCGACCACCGTGATGATGCGAATGGGCAACATTTCTCCCGCAAACCTATGTCACACATCCGCGATGACAAATGACAACTCAAGCAAATCACGATCCGTGAAGGATTCCCTTCGCTTCTCCCCTCACAAAAACCGCGACGGCCGCAACACTTCCCGCACCTCTCAATTCACAATCCACTTTCCTGACGGGACTTGCGACAGTCTCCCGCCACCGGTGTTCCCCACTCCCTCTCGGCACCACCATCGGAACTTCGTCCTGCCAGCAGTGCATTGAGTTGATGCGCATCCCGCGAAAGCTTCCCACGCTGGATGCGCGACACCCCTTCTCCCTACGCTGAACGTCCCTCATCTCCAGCCAGCACCGCCTCAGCGGCAACCGCCACTCCGTCGGGAGCACTGCCAATGACTGCGACCATTCACCTGACCGTTCACCGGCTCCTGACTGTTCACTCCTCACCTGTCGTCGCTCTGGCCTTCCTCCTCCTCGTCTCCGGCATCGGCCCGACCACCTTGGCCGACGAGCCCCCGCCCAACGTCGTCATCATCGTCAGCGACGATCAGGGATACGCCGACCTCGGGTCGGTCAACGGTGACGTCATCACCCCCGCACTCGACCGCATCGCCTCCGAAGGCGTGCGGCTCACCAGCTTCTACGTCGCCTGGCCCGCCTGCACCCCCTCCAGAGCGGCCTTCCTCAGCGGTCGCTACCCGCAGCGCAACGGGATCTACGACATGATCCGCAACGAGGCCCCCGACCACGGATACAAGTACACCCCCGCCGAATACGAAGTCACCTTCGAACGAATCGGCGGAATGGACACCCGGGAAATCCTCTTCCCCCAACTGCTGCAGCAGACCGGCTATCGCACAGCCATCTTTGGCAAATGGGATCTCGGCAGCCTCCGCCGCTATCTCCCGCTGCAACGCGGCTTCGACGAGTTCTACGGATTCGTCAACACCGGCATCGACTACTTCACCCACGAGCGCTACGGCGTCCCGTCGATGTACTCCGGGAATCATCCCACCACCCAGGACCGCGGCACCTACTGCACAGAACTCTTCGAACGCGAGGCCATCCGCTTCATCAGGGAGAACCACGCCCGTCCCTTCCTCCTCTATCTCCCGTTCAACGCACCCCACAACGCGTCCAGCCTCGATCCCGCCATTCGTTCCGCCGCACAGGCCCCCGAAGAGACAAAGCAGCTCTACCCGCAGCTCGAAGACACGCTTATCGACGGTCACAAGTACGGCCAACCCGCACAGATCGCCTCCCGCAGCAAACGCCGGCTCGAATACGTGGCAGCAATCACCCGCATGGATGAAGCCATCGGCCGGCTCCTCGATCTCCTTGATGAGTACGAGATCGCCGATCGCACCTTCGTTCTCTTCTTCTCCGACAACGGAGGCAGCGGAGGAGCCGACAACTCCCCGCTCCGCGGCAGCAAGGGATTGGTCTACGAAGGCGGAATTCGCGTCTGCGCGCTCGCCCGCTATCCCGCCGCAATCCCCGCCGGATCCCGCTGCGACGAGTTCCTCACCTCGCTTGAAGTAATGCCCACCCTCCTCAACCTCGCTGACGTTCAGCCCCCCGACGACCTGCACCTCGACGGGTTCGACATGCTGCCCGTCCTTGCCGGAAGGCTCGAGTCATCCCGCCGACAAATGGCGTGGAAGCGTCGCGACCTCGAGGCCCTGCGCTACGACAACTGGAAATGGGTCCGTACCCAAAAGGCAGTCGAGCTGTTCGACCTCGCCAAAGATCCCGCCGAGTCCCGCGATCTCGCCCGCACGAACCCCGACCTCGCTCGACAGCTGCAACAGCGTTTCGAAGACTGGCTCTCGGAGATGGACGCCGCCCCGCCACGCGGCCCCTTTCGCGATTACTGACGTCACACACCAGTCCGGCAAACCGCCCGGTCTCCATGCGTCGTCGCCGCCTGCCCCGACCGGAAATCGGCGAATGTTGCCGCTCGTGGCCGACACCCGAATTCCCCACCCGCCCCGGCTAACCAACCGTTAACCCTTTCTTGAAAAGCACTTGCAGCAGATACCGGACACCATCCGGTTGACCTTGCCCGGTTCCCGGCCGATTCCGCCTGCAGATCGAAAACTCGCATTGACGCGTTTCATCAATGGAACCTATTGTTCCCTCGCCTTGGACGTGAACGCGGAAACGCGGGCCGCCTGAAGCAGCCAATCGCCCCCGGAATCGGCTTGAGTCCTCGCCCCCCTAAGGATTCGCCGTTTCCGGGCTTACAACGCGAGCCCCGTCGGGACAAGTCAAACCCCGACGGGGCTCGCTGCATTCTCGGGCCCCCTCGTCCAGCCCCGCTCCCCTCTCGCTCACTCCCGGAACGCACTGGCGAGTTTCTACAATCAACGGCGATTGATTGACCCCGTTCCGTCCACAGGGAACTCCATGATGCGCAACCTGATCCTGACGTTGCTCTCTGCCACGACCTTCGCCCTCCTGGCCCCTCTCACGCTCCGGGCAGACGACTCCCGATTCCCGGCCCCACTCAACACGCTCGAACTTGCCGACGGTGATTCCATCGTCTTTCTGGGCGACAGCATCACCCACCAGCGTCTGTATACCCAGTACGTCGAGACCTACTTCTACACTCGCATGCCCCACCTGCGGCTCAAACTTCACAACGCCGGGGTCGGTGGAGCCCGCGCCTGGGATGCCCTCGCCCGCTTCGGCGAAGACGTCGCCGCCTACAAGCCCAAGTACGTCACGATCCTGCTCGGCATGAACGACGGCAGCTACCGCCCCTACGACGAGGCGATCTTCCAGACGTACCGCAACGACATGACCGAACTCCTCGACCGCATCGACGCGATCGGAGCCATCGCCATTCCGATGACACCGACCATGTTCGATGCCCGTGCCCGGAGGATCAAACAGCCCAACGCCGATCCCGAACCGATCACCCTCTACAACTCCGTCCTCGCCTACTACGGAACCTGGCTGCGGGATGTCGCGCAACAGCGCGGCCTCGGATTCGTCGACATGTGGAGCCCCCTCAACAACATCACTCTCGAACAGCGGAAGACAGACCCCACCTTCACCATGATCGCGGACGCCGTTCACCCCGGCCCGGCAGGACAGTTGGTCATGGCCACCGCCATCATCACCGACCTCAACCTGCCCCGTCAGGTGTCGAACATCGTGATCACCCATCCCGACTTCGGTGAAGCCAGGCCCCGCACTGCCGGCGGCACTCTCAGTGACCTCAAGGCCACCAGTGACTCGATCGAATTTACCTGGAAAGCCGAGTCTCTCCCGTGGGTCGTTCCGCAGGAGGCTCAGCCCGGAGCCAAACTGAACCGCATGGGCCACCGCCTCAGCCGAGAGTCACTGGCGATTCATGGTTTGCCCCCCGGCCGCTATTCGCTTTCGATCGACGGAACCGAAGTCGGCACCTACACCGCCAGTGCGCTGGCCCGCCACATCGAACTCCAGAGCAACGAGAAGACTCCCCAATACCAGCAGGCCCTCAAGGTCGCCGAACTGAACAAGGCGCGAAACGAAGGACCTATCGGCCGGCTGCGCACGGAATGGTCGAAGTTCCAGCGATTCGCCCGACTCCAGCGCACGGTCGAGCAGCAGCCCGACAACGAACAGGCTCGCAAGGACCTTGAAAACCTCACCGCCCAGGTCGCCGATCGAGCCGGGCGCATCGATCAGGCCAACGCCGAAGCCAAGGCGCTCGAAGACCAGATCTTCGAGATCAATCAGCCCCAGCCGCGCAAGTACGTCATCAAGCGGGTGAAATAGCGGGGCTCAGAACTTCAGACTCGCCACACCGAGAATCGCCAGCAGAGCACCGCCGATCCAGAACCGAGTGACGATCTTGATCTCGTGCAGCCCCTGAAACACAAAATGATTGTGCAGCGGGCTGCACGCGATCAGACGTCGGCCGAACAGGCGGTAGCACCCCACCTGCAGGATCACCGACAAAGTCTCGATCACAAACACGCCCCCGACGATCACCAGCAGCACCTCCTGACGCGTTACCGACGCCGCCAGCCCCAGCAGAGCGCCCAGCGGCAACGAGCCGGTGTCCCCGAGAAACACCTGCGCCGGATAACAGTTGAACCACAAAAACCCCAGCACAGCACCAACCATCGCCCCGAGAACCACGCTCAGTTCTCCGCTTCCCGAAACGTGCGGCACACTCAGGTATGTTGCCAGATCCGCGTGCCCTGCCAGGTAGGTCAGGGCCACAAAGGCTGACCCTGCAAACACGAGGCACCCGCTCGCCAGACCATCGAGTCCGTCCGTCAGGTTCACTCCGTTGGAACTGCCTGTAATCACAAGGCACGTCCACGGAATCGCAAGCACTCCCAGCGGAATCGCCAGCCCACTGGGAGGGAGCCGCAGCAGCAACGCTTCCGGCAACTCCCGCTGAGTCTCGGCAATCCACACCGCCAGAATTCCTGCCAGCCCCAGTTGCACTACCAGCTTGCTGCGGGCCGTCAACCCTCTCCGTTGCGTGCTCAGCTTGATCCAGTCATCGAGGGCCCCCAGACCTCCGAAGCCCACCGCTGCCACCAGCGACATCTGCACATACGGAGTCCGCAGATCGCCCAGCACCAGCGTGGCGAGCACAATCGCCGCCACGACAAACAGCCCCCCCATGGTCGGCGTGTTCTGCTTCGACGCATGCAACTCGTTCAGACGGGCCGAAGCACTGTCAATCCGCTCGCGACACCTCAGCTTCAGCCAGCGGATCGCCGTCGGCCCCAGCAGCGTCGCCAGCAGAAAGGCAGCCACGGCGGCAGCAGCCGTCCGCGCCGTCAGCGAATGCAGCGGGTGCTCCCCGGCTGTCGCAACGACACCCAGTTCCTCAAGCAGCCAGGGCAGCATGTGCTCTCGTCATCACGAAGATCGTCCGCCATCCGTCGCGCACCGGCGGGTCACACCGGTGCACCGCTTGTATGGGAATCCTGTCGCGAAGCGGCCTCCGGAGTGATCGACCCAGTAAATCACTTGAACCCGGGGACCTCATGTGCTCCCGTCCGAGACGCCCGAGGACGGTGCTCCTGATCAGTCACCAGCAGCACACGACAGGATCCTGAGGAGTTTCGCTGTCTTCTCTTTCCTTCAATGTCTCGCCTCATCTCAATCTCACGCAGCCCGGGGAACGACCGCCCGGTCCTCCGACGCCAGCGCTGCGAGTGTCTCCACAATCCGCTCCATCTGCATCGCACGAGATCCCTTGACGAGGACCACATCGCCCGGCTGCAACCAGCAGTCCAGCACGACGCCCGCCGTCGCGACATCCTCGCATTCCGCTGTCCACTGGTGAGGCATCCCCGCCGCACGGGCTGCCCGGGCCAGTTCACCCGAGCCGGGACCGACCGCCACCACCGCATCGATCCGGTGCTCCGACAGCGTTGCCCCGACGCGGGCATGCCACAGCGCCGCATCGGCTCCCAGTTCCAGCATGTCTCCCGTGACAAGCACCTTCCGCCCGTCCGTCTGCCAGTCCCGCAGCAACCGGCACGCCGCCAGAAGGGCCTGCGGACTCGAGTTGTACGTGTCATCCACAACCGTCCACCGCCCGATGGACTTCACCTCGCATCGCCCTGCGATTGGACGATGCGCCGCCAGCCCCCGGCGAATCGCCGCCACCGGCACATCCACCTCCCGCGCCAGCGTCGCCGACAGCGCCGCCGTCGTCAGATGATGTCGCCCCGCTGCCGGAATCCCGAACGATTCTCCGTCGAGCCGGAACTCGATCCTCCCGTTGTGCACCCACACATCACTCACGACCGCATCACAGTCGTCACGCTCACCGACCAGCACCGTCCGGCAGCCGGCAACGCCAGCCAGCGACCGGACCTCGTCGTCATCTCCGTTGAGAATCGCCAGCCCCGACGCGGGCAACCGCTCCAGCAGTTCTGCCTTCGTCTGCCGGATCTCGTCCACCGAACCGAACGTCGCCAGGTGCACCGGAGATACCGCCGTAATTACACCGATCTCCGGCTCGCTCACGCTCGCAAGCAGACCGATTTCACCTCGGCGGCAGGCCGCAAGCTCGACAACAGCAAACTCGTCGGCCTCCGTGATCTCCAGCAGACTCAGCGGCAACCCGGTCTCACTGTTGTAATTCCGGGGGCTCTGCACCCCCCGGTACTGTTCGCTCAGCACCTGCCACACAACATTTCGCGTCGTCGTCTTCCCCACACTGCCGGTGATACCAATCACCAGAGCATCAACAGTGCGACGGTGCCACCGCGCGAACTCCCGCAGCGCACCGCTCGTATCCTCGACAGTCACCAGCGGCAGCTCGGAGCCGCGCTGTTGTGCTTTCACATCGTCCAGCCGACTCCGCGCAATCACGCACCCGGCCGCGCCCCGCGCCAGGGCGTCGCCCACGAAGCGATGACCGTCCGTCTGCTCACCCGGCAGAGCCCAGAACAGGTCCCCCGGACGCACCTCGCGTGAATCGATGCAAACCCGCTCGAAGCCACTTCCTGTCTCCAGACCAATCGCGTCCCCGCGAACGGCATCGACCAGTCGGCAAAGTTCGAAACGGGATTGCATCAGCAGTCGAGGTCTCAGGCAGGTTGACGCAGCTTGGAACGTGGCCCGTGCAGATGGGGGTGCCGCTCACTCAGGATGCGGCGGCAAACCTCCCCGTCCTGGAAGGGAATTCGCTTGTCTCCGACGATCTGCACCGCTTCATGCCCTTTGCCCGCAATCAGCACTGTGTCCCCCGGTGCGGCCTGTTCCAGTGCCCAGCGAATCCCCTGTTCACGATCCGCTTCCACATGGGTCGCCGTCACCGTGATTCCCGACAGAATGTCCCGGATGATCGCCGCCGGATCTTCCTTCCGCGGATTGTCGCTCGTGATGACCGCCAGATCGCTGCCGGCAACAGCCATCCCCATCAGCGGACGCTTGCTCCGGTCCCGGTCTCCACCAGCCCCGAAGACGCACACGATGCGCCCCGGCGTCAGCGGACGAACCGCCGCAATCGCCCGTTCGAGCGCATCCGGCGTGTGAGCGTAATCCACCAGCACCCGGAACGGCTGGCCGCATTCAATCGCTTCTAATCGCCCCGGCGGAGCCGCCACCCACTGCGCTGCCCGGCAGATCTCGTCTAGTTCGAAACCAAAGTGAGACACTGCCCCGATCGCCGCCAGGCAGTTGGAAACATTGTGCCGCCCCACCAGCGGCAAACGCACTCGGCACTCCCGGATTCCCGAACGGACCGTGAATTCGACTCCGTTCTTCACGACTCGCAAATCATCCGCCACCAGGTCAGCAGGTTGATCGATCCCGTACGTCACCACCTGTGCCGTTTCCGGCGCCGCTCCCATCAGCGCCTCGGCCCGGGGATCGTCCGCGTTCAGCACGTATCGCCCCCCCCGCTTCAGCAGGTGAGCAATCCGCGACTTCGCCGCAAGGTAGTTCGAGAAGCTTCCGTGGTAGTCGAAATGATCCTGCGTGAGATTCGTGACAATCGCCACGTCCAGCTGCGTTCCTGCGGCACGACTCTGGTCCAGCCCATGGCTCGACAGCTCCACAGCCGCGAACCGGGTCCGCTGCGACACCATCCGGCTCAGCCATCCGGCAAGCGTCGCCGCGTCCGGAGTCGTCAGCGACGCAGGCTCCGAATCCACGCCGTCGTTGTACTCGACGGTGCCGATCAGTCCGCACTGCTCACCCAGCCGCTTCAGGATCGACCGCACCAGCCAGGTGACCGACGTCTTCCCGTTCGTGCCGGTGACCCCCACGCAGCCGAGTCGTCGGGTCGGCCATCCGCGCAGGGTGTGACAGATCTCCGCATACGCCTTTCGGGGATCCCGCACGATGCACTGCGGAATCGCCACGTCCGCCAGCGGATGAGACGTCAGAATCGCCGACGCGCCGCGAGCCACTGCCTGGGGAACGAACTTGCTTCCGTGCACGCTCGTTCCTGGCAGGGCAGCAAACAGGCACCCCGGACGACATTCCGAACTGCGATCCGTCGCGTCGGAAACGACGATCTCCGCACAGCCGACAAAGCTGGCGTCAGGAAACTGACGCCGCAGGCTGACAGGAATCGGCGCAAGGTTCGTCGGGCGTGCCATAAAAAAAGGGGGCGTCCATGCCCAAACGCGTCGTCACGACAGACGAGGCGTCGACCCTCCTGGTCTCCGGAATGGGCAAGTCCACAGGACTCGCCACCGGTCGACTGCCGCTTGCTGGCGATGCGGCAGGGGCGGGATTCTCACGATTTCCCCAAAGGGGTCAAGCGGAACTGCTACAACCACTAAAATTGATCCCGCCAGTTTGTAAGACTTGCAGTACCAGCCGCCTCCGCTTCCTGCCTGACCGGCCAATCCTCCCGGGCGCGGTTCCACTGAAGTCACAAGCCTGACCGGTACGATGATGAGACCGGGAGCCGGTCTGCCGGGAGCGATCCCATCATGGCCGCCAGTCGCACTCGCCGATCCGTGCTCGCACTTCCCGTGTTCGCACTTCGGCAAGAAGGCACAACCGGAGACTTCGAACGGTGACACCTCAACGATTCGGTCTGAACCGCCTGCCCTTCGCTGCGTCGGCCGAAACTCCGACCTTCATCGACGTTCCGTCGCGCGCCCCCCTGGTCGACGCCCTCATCTCGGCACTCTCCGACGCCTCCGGGCTCGCGCTGGTCACCTGCCTTCCCGGACTCGGTAAAACCACCCTCTGCCGCCACCTCGAACAGCAACTCGCCGACTCGCACGAAGTGGCATTTCTTGCCGATCCTGCCTCCACCTCACGCCGCAGCTTCCTCCAGGCCATCCTGCATCGACTCGGTCAGACTTACGCCGGGATCACCGAAACCGAAGCCCGCCTCGCACTCATCGACTTCGTCAAAAACTCTGACAAACCCGGCGGACTCGCCCTGATTCTCGACGAGGCCCATCGTCTTAACGACCGGCTCCTCGAAGAGCTCCGCAGCCTCTCCAACCAGGAAGCCGACGGACGGCCGCTCTTCCGCATCCTGCTCGCAGCCGATCTCGAACTTGAAGAACGGCTCATGGACCCTGCCCTCAGCGACGTCCACCAAAGAATCATCTGCCACGAAACCCTCCAGCCGCTCACCCAGGAAGAACTCGCCGCCCTCCTCGACGCCGCGATCATGGCGGCCGGAGGCGATGGCTGGGAGCACGTGTTCACCAGGGTCGCTTGCGAACTCCTCTGCCTCGCCAGCGACGGCTCACCCAAAAACCTGCAGGTCCTCGTCCACCGCAGCCTCGAAGTCGCTGATCGCCGACGCGAGGCGCGCGTCTCCGTCGACGCTGTCCGCGAAGCACTCGACGCCGTCCGCGACCTCCCGCTGAACTACTACGAGCCTGCCAACCTCGACGACTTCCACCAGCGCGATCTCGCCGAAGCCTCCCACCGCGACGAATCCGCCGAATCGTCGACCATCGCGATTCAGCCGCACCTGCATCACGCCGACCTCGAACCAGCCACATCCGGCTGGCAGGAGATCGTCGTCGACGACCCGTATGCCCGACTCGACCATCGCTGGGAGGAACTCCGCACCGAGCCCCGTCCACCAGGACTGGCCCGCGAATCCCTCCCGGCATCAGCCGCGACGACGAGCGAACCCGAACTGAATTTCCTCGAAGAGATTCGCGAACTCAGTGTCCAAGTCCGCCACTCCAGCGAATCACTCCCCTCCGAACCACAGACGGCAGCCAGCGAAGCGGATCCCTTCGCAGAAGAGCTTCCCGGTCACGACGAAGATTGGGATCTGATCGAACCCGAACCCGACGAACGGGCCGTCGATTCAGCACCGGTACCTGACGAGGTCCAGCAGCCATCTCTCGAAACGGCAGGGGAGGACCACATCCCCGCTGCACACGACGCAGACAAACCACACCACGACGAGGCGATCGTCCGCCTGCAGTCGACGGGCGAAGCCCCCCGCGACAAGGGCCACAGCACGAGAACCGCCCCTCACGACGAGCTCGACGAGTACCGGGACGCTCCCGCGGCCGTCCCCTTCGGATCGGAGCGTCGACCGTACGCCCAGCTGTTCACCCGCCTGCGCAAACTCCGCGCATCGTGTGCCGCAACGCACGCCAGCCGCAGCGACGTCGGCTGAACCTCACCTCACAGCATCAGCGCGACATGCCATCCCATTGGCTTGCACCGATCGGTTGCGGCATAATGGCAGTATGACTGCCAATCGACACAACCACACCGGACCAGATCGTCGACGCCTTCTGCAACGCGCCGGTGGCGTCGCCGCCAGTCTCCTCGCCGGGAGTTACGGACTTCCATTCGCCCGCCCGGCCACCGCGGCGGAGTTCAACTTCAACTCCGACGCCCCGGCCAAAACCCTCATCATCCTCTGGATGGCGGGCGGAATGGCTCACACCGAGACATTCGACCCGAAGCGCTACGTCCCCTTCGAACCGGGGATGAATGCCCGGGACGTCCTCTGTACGTTCCCCTCCATCCCCACCGCCATCGACGGCGTCGAGATCTCGCAGGGGCTCGAACAGATCGCCGCCATCCTCGACCGCGGCACACTCATCCGCTCGCACGTCCTGGCCGATCTGGGACACATCCTGCATTCCCGACACCAGTACCATTGGCACACCGGCTACGAACCTCCCCTCTCCGTCGCCGCTCCACACATCGGTGCCTGGGTGACGCACGCACTCGGGAAACGCAACGACGCGCTCCCCGGCTTCATCGATATCGGACAGCGCTACGAGGGAAACGGCGAGGCAGAAGAACTCAAGGCCTTCCAGACCGGTGGTTGTCTCGGACGCGCCTTCGACCCGTTTCGAATTCCCGATCCCGCCTCGGCCGTCAGCGTCGTCCGGCCGCCCGCCGGCATGAGCCGCGAACGCTTCAGACGACGCTTCGAAACCTACCGCAAGCTCGTCAAGGAGTCTCCCGAGTTCGTCCTCGCCGGGAGCGACCAGCAGGATGCACTCCTCGCCGCCATCGACGACGCACACCGTCTCATGGACTCCCCGGCCGCCAAAGCCTTCGATCTCGATCTCGAACCACGCAAGTCCTTCGACATCTACAACACCTCCCGGTTTGGCCTGGGCTGCCTGCTCGCGCGGCGACTCGTCGAGGCCGGAGCACGCTTCATCGAAGTCACCACCGAATACGGTCCCTTCCTCCAATGGGATACTCACGACAACGGCCACACGCGGCTCGCTCAGCTCAAATCCGAGATTGACGCACCGATCGCCCGGCTCGTGTTGGATCTCGAAGAGCGTGGCCTGCTCGACGAAACGCGGATCGTCCTCGCCAGTGAGTTCAGCCGCGACTGCCTCGTCGAAGGTAAACCCGACAAACCGGTTCGCGACCAGGTCCAGCAACCCGAGGTCATTCACGAACTCAAGCACTACGGAATGCACCGGCACTTCACCGGCGCATCCAGCGTCCTCATGTTCGGCGGTGGCGCTCCCCGAGGACTCGTCTACGGAGCCACCGCACCCGAACGTCCCTGCACCACCACCGCCGATCCGATCAACGTGATGGATCTCCACGCAACCCTCTACCACGCACTCGGGATCCCGCAGGACTACCACGTCGTCGTCGAGGAACGCCCCTTCTACGCGACACAGGATGGGCACGGTGTCCCCCGCGAAGCACTCCTCGACGCCTGATCACAGCGCGACAAATCGTCACGTCGTACAACCGGACGGCTGACGTCCCAATGGCCAACAGGGAGATCCGGCACTCCCACCGCAGCCGCGGACGACGTCGCATCGGCAGCCCGCGGTGCACGTCCCGCTGTCTCGACGACCCCGCCGCCCAGGCCTCTCGTCCCGTGCGCAAACGGCCCGCTCGAGCGCCTCGGCAACCGATGCCGGAGCGACCGCTCCACCGTCTGATTCACCTTCCCGGTCGCAGAATCCCTGTGCTATCGTCTTCGCACCTCACCGCACTTGCTGCCATCAACGCAGGCGGCGGACTTCATCCCCCCTCAGCTCGCAGCGTTGCACCCGAGCGTTCTCATTTGACAAGCCCTCGTCCGGTAGGCATGGAGGCCCCCGTGTCGGCGATGCCATCTTCGCTTAAAAAACCCCTCGACGTTCAGATCCGCTGGCTCATTCGCCGCGACATGCCGGATGTTCTGCGCATCGAGCAGCAGAGCTTCGAACATCCCTGGACCGAAGAAGACTTCCTCTGCTGCCTCAGGCAGCGCAACTGCATCGGCATGGTCGCCGAACACGAACACGAGATCGTCGGCTCGATGATCTACGAGTTGCACAAATCGCGACTGCACATCCTCAACTTCGCCGTCGACCCCGAATTCCGCCGCCGCAAGGTCGGATCGCAGATGGTCGCCCGGCTGATCGACAAACTGTCCCAGCAGCGCCGCTCAGAGATCCTGCTCGAAGTCCGCGAGCGCAATCTCGACGCACAGCTCTTCTTCAGCCGGCAGAACTTCCGGGCAATCAGCGTCCTCCGACGACACTACGACGACACCGAAGAAGATGCCTACCTCATGCGGTTCGTCATGGACAGCCCCTTCATCCTCCCCATCGGTACCTCCAACCGCATCAGCGGCTTCGAAGCAGCATGAACGCGGCGCGACGGCCTGGCCTGATCGCTGCCCTCTCCCGGCACACA
Source organism: uncultured Planctomycetaceae bacterium (assembly GCA_964624215.1). Classification (GTDB taxonomy): domain Bacteria; phylum Planctomycetota; class Planctomycetia; order Planctomycetales; family Planctomycetaceae; genus CAZUXX01. The sequence goes on along the minus strand of CAZUXX010000009.1, from coordinate 2,698 downwards.
CCATGACGACGGCCTTCTGAATCGCCTCCGAGCCCGAAACCGTCTCATCCGCATCCGTGGTCTGTCGCCGCCCGCCTCACGCAAACAGCTCCGGCAGCGAGATCAGCGACCGGATCCGCGCCGGAGTCAGCTCGGGATCGATCGGAACACGCGGCATCGCCAGGCGATCGGTATGCGTCGGCCGTGCAAAGCCGCCGTGGAACGTAAACGCCCACCGGAAACCCGCTCGCTGCAAGCAGTCCCGCGTCACCGCGTCAAAGCAGTACGTGTGACCGACGGGATAGCTGAAGGCCTGCACCGGCGCTGCCAGTTCATCTTCAATTCGCCGCTTGGACCCGAAGATCTCCTCCCACTGTCTCTCGGGAGACACGTGCGACAGCACCGGATGGGTCATCGTGTGAGCCCCCACATCCATACCACCACGGTGCATCTCCCGCAGCATGTCCCACGTCATCCAGACAGGAGGCTCCATCGACGGATCAAGCCGTCCCGATCCGGTCATCTCCCCCAGCCACTCCAGAAACTCCGCCGCTGACTCCCCCGGTGCGCGCTTGAACGTCTCCAGGCATCGGCGAATCGTTGCCGCACGCGCCGCCCGAGCCAGCGACAACTTCGTTCCCGTCCAGCGGTTGGGAGGAATCTCGTCACGACAACTACGACGGATCATCCAGGCGATCTCGTCCCACCAGGCCGGTGTCATCTGATCCAGAAACCCCGCCGTCACAAAGAACAGCGCACTCGCGTTGTGCCGTTTCAAAACCGGGAACGCGTACGCGTAGTTGTCGACATATCCATCGTCGAAGGTGATCAGCACGTGCCGGCCCCGCCGTGCCCCCACCGCCTCGTCGAGATCTTCGACTCCGATCAGGTCACAGTGCTTCGTCAGCCACTCCACCTGCCGGTCAAACTGCTCCTGTCCGGCACTCCACACGCCGCGGTCCAGCAGGCTTTCGCACCGCTCTCCAATCCGGTGATAGTTCAGCACCACCAGTCCGGGGGACGACCGGAACCTGCGCAACAGCCGGTTCAACCCGGTCGTTTCAAGAGTCTGGGCCAGAAGGTCTCGTTTGCCGCGCATCGGATCCGCATGCCGGAGAAAACATCGGGTTCTCCTGCAGTCTGCGGTCCGAACCACCCCCTCGCCCCTGCAATCCCTCTCCGAACGGGGTTTCGCCCGGCGCCGAAAGCATCCTAGAATCGACCGTCCGGCTCATAGCGATTGAAGGGAGTTTGCCGAGCATGAGGGGACGTTGCACCGGAGCACTGGTTGTCGCGCTGGTGGTATCACTGACAGGCCCGGCCTCCGCCGCCCCGGATGCCCGGCAGGCACGAATCATTCAGGACTACGACGCCTGTCGGCAGCGAATGGTCGACGACCTGCGGAGTCTCGCTGCCCGCTGCGAACTGAATGGCCAGTCCGGACCGGCACAGAACATCAGTGCCCTCGCCGACGCGATCGAGGACGGCACCGCCGCCCACGGCGACCTGCCACCCCGGGTCCAGCCCCCTCTCAGCCCCTCCCTTCCCCGAGAAGAGCTGGCGTGGCAGGCCCCCCTGCACAAGCTCCGTTCCGACTACGCGACCGAGCTCTATCGGCTGGCACGGCTCGCCATCAATGCCGGAATGGGCCGCCTCGCCTTCCAGTTGGTCCACGAAGTCGCTGCCCACAACCCCGATCACGAACAGGCCAGACGACTGCTCGGGTATGTCCGTGTCGGCGACGAATGGACAACCCCCTTCTCCGCTCTCATGCGGAATCGGGGCAACGTCTGGCATGACCGGTTCGGCTGGCTGCCCGCCGATCACGTCGAACGCTACGAAGCGGGAGAACGCTTCTTCCGCGGCCGCTGGCTCACCGCCGAAAAAGAAGCCGCAATCCGCACGAACCTCGCCAACGGCTGGATCATCGAAAGCGAGCACTTCCGCATCCGCACCAACCGCAGCCTCGAGCGTGGCGTCGAACTCAGCCAGAAGCTCGAACACTATTACGACTTCTTTCATCGCGAGTTCGCCGACTTCTTCAACACCCCCCAGCAGGTCCAGAAGCTGTTCGAACAGTCAAACGCCCGCGCCCTGGCTCCCTCCTCCAAGTACGAAATCTGGTACCTCCGCACCCGCGAGGAATTCATCACCCTGCTGCGAAACAAACAGCCGGGCGTCGAAGGCATCAACGGTGTCTACATCCCCTCCGACCGCCGCGCCTACTTCTTCGACAACCCCGACGATCCAGAAGCCAACGAACAGACCCTCTACCACGAAGTCACCCACCAGTTCCTCAGCGAGAGCTCACGCACGACATTCGATATCGCGACCGATGCCGACTTCTGGGTCATCGAGGGAATCGCCTGTTACATGGAATCGTTCGACCCCCACGCCACCAACAGGCGCACCGGCGACCCGCGCCACATCCGCCTCCTCGGAGCACGACTGCGAATTCAGGAAGACTGGTTCATCCCGCTGAGAGACTTCACCTCCGTCGGGATGCGCGAATTCCAGTGGGGCGTCGACTTCCCGACTCTGCAGAAGTACTACAGCCAGGCAACCGGCGTCACCCACTTCTGTCTCCACTACGACAACGGACGCTACCGCGACGGCTTCATCAGCTATCTCAGCCAGATCTACAGTGCCGATCGCCGCATCCGGCTGTCCCGGCAGAATCTCGCCGAAGCCCTCCAGACCGACTTCGACACACTCGACC
>CAZUXX010000008.1:0-16528 GCA_964624215.1 uncultured Planctomycetaceae bacterium | reverse complement strand
TTCCTGACAACAAAAGGCGACGGTAGTTTCCTGCAATTTGCCCTCCCCGTTGGACTAACAGATCTCAGGCAGACGGGGCAATGACGACCTTGATGCACTCATCGACCCGGTCGTTGAACGTGCTGTAGGCAGAGGGCGCATCATCCAGACCGACGCGGTGTGTGATGACAAACGAAGGGTCGATCTTTCCCTCGACGATCGTCTGCATCAACGGTTCGAGATACCGCTGCACATGCGTCTGGCCGGTCCTGACGGTCAGGGCCTTGTTCATCAGTGCGTTGAATTCCACCCCGTTGACCGGAGCTGTATAGACGCCCGGAATCGACAGGGTTCCTCCCTTGCGGCAACAGCGGATGATTTCGTTGAGGACGTAGGTGCGATTCTGCGGGACCCTCATTGCCACTCGGGCATCGTCCTTGACCTGGGCCAGAATCGAACTTGCATGCGCTTCGCATCCGACGGCGTCGATACATGCATCGGGACCGCGGTGCTGCGTCATCTCCATGAGCGTGTCGTAGACATCGGACTTGTCGAAGTTGATCGTCTCAGCCTTGCCGTGCTCCTCCGCCATTCTCAGACGTTCGTGGACGTGATCGATGGCGATCACCCGCCCGGCTCCCAGCATCCAGGCGCTCTGGATGACGAACTGGCCGACCGGTCCGCATCCCCAGACCGCGACCACATCGCCGGCCTGGATCTTTGCATTCTCGGCTGCCATGAACCCGGTGGGGTAAATGTCCGAAAGAAACAGCACCTGTTCATCCGGCAGACCGTCCGGCACCTTGACTGGTCCGACATCGGCATGGGGCACTCGCAGGTATTCTGCCTGTCCTCCCGGATAACCACCCAGCAGATGCGAGTATCCGTACAAACCCGCGGGCGAATGCCCCATCACCTTTCTCGCCGCCTGCGCATTCGGGTTGGTCGTGTCGCACAGCGAAAACAGGGACCTTTCGCAGAAGAAACACGACCCGCAGGAGATCGTGAAGGGGACGACCACGCGGTCACCCACGCGGAACCTGGTCACCTGGCTGCCGGTTTCGACGACCTCCCCCATCGGTTCGTGACCGATCACATCGCCCGACTGCATGCCAGCCATCAGTCCGTTGTACAGATGCAGGTCGGAGCCGCAGATCCCGCTCGAAGTGATGCGGATGATGATGTCCCGCGGATCGAGAATTTTCGGATCGGGCACCGTATCGACCCGCACATCCCGTGTGCCATGCCAGCAGACCGCCTTCATCGGAGTCTCTCCCTGTCGCGAATTCGGTGATACCACGGGATGTCGCTGGCGAATCCTGTGCCATCAGCGCGGGGAGAGCGGGTTCCTCCGGGGTGGTGACGCGCGAAGACCACGTGTGACCGTCAACGGGACCAGACGGCTGCCGTCTGGCGGGACGTCCGCTAGTTGCAGACGAATACCGGCTCTCCGAGGACATCGGCCCGGGGAACGATTCCCAGCCCGGCCTTGCTGGAGGCAGCCAGTCGACCTGCGTTCCGCTGGGGCGCCCCGTCCGCGGTACTCACGGTGACGTAGCTGTTGAAGTCGGTCGCGCTGAACAGCAGTTCTGGCGGAGTCGAATGGGCAAGATGGGCGATGGCCGCAGTGATCATGTCCCCTCCCCAGCTGTCCTCAAGGGTCATCGCGATGCCAAGCGACACACACAGGTCGCGCAGTTGCCGGGTTCGGGTCAGCCCTCCCAGTTTGCTGATCTTGAGATTCACCACATCCATGGCTGCGTCGCCGTGTGCCCGCAGCAGCGGAGCCAGCCCGTCGATTGATTCGTCGAGGATGAAGGGGTGATCGGTGCGGCGGCGAATCGAAAGACACTCGTCGTACGAGGCGCAGGGTTGCTCGATGTACACGTCGACGTCGCGGACTGCCCGGATCACACGCATCGCCTCGTGCATCAGCCAGCCGGTGTTCGCATCGGCAACCAGCGTCTCCCCCAGCTCGAGCTGTTCGCTGACGGCAAGAATGCGGTCGATATCGACGTCAGGATCCCCCCCGACCTTGAGCTGAAATCGCTTGTACCCCTGGGCGCGGTATTCGGCCACGTTCCGGGCCATCTCCGACGGTGACCTCTGCGACACCGCACGGTACAGGACGAAATCGGATTCGTACCTCCCGCCGAGTAGTTCACACACGGGCAGCTGTGCTGCCTGTCCCAGCAGATCCCAGCAGGCAATGTCGATGCCGGACTTCACGTAGGGGTGTCCCTTGAGGGTTGCATCCATGATCCGGTTGAGCTTGTCGAGCTCGAGCGGATTCTCGCCGATCAGGCGTGGAGCCAGTTCCTGCAATCCACTGCGGACCCCGGCAGCGTACGAGGGAAGATAAACCGGCCCGAGGGGACAGACTTCCCCATAGCCGCTGAGCCCCTCATCGGTGTCGACACGGACGATGGTCGAATCGAAGACCTGAACACTCTTGCCTCCGGACCAGTTGTAGCTTCCTTCGTGCAACGGAAGGTCGACCTGGTACGCCGAGATCGCCGTAATGCGCATGATCTGTTTCCTGTAGCTGGCTGCTCCGATCCTGTCTGCGATGATTCCGGGGGCACCGGGATGACAACAGCGGTGCAATGCTGGGAGATGCTCCCCCGGCATGTGCTGACTACCACGCCCGAAGGGATCCGGTGAGCAGCCGTCCCGACAGTCGTAGCATCGTCTGCGGCGAAAACGGTTCAAGCTTGTGGGTGCTCTTTTTCGTCCACAGTGAGCGAATGTCTGAGATCCCGCAGATCACCCGAGGCGACGGCCGGGTCGCATTGCTCTTCCAACTGGCGTTCGATCGTGGATAGCCGGGCTTCGAACTTTTCGCGGCTGTCGTCGCAGAGACTTCCCGCGCGAGCGGCTTCTTCCAGCAGGTTCGCCGTCTCGTCGAGCTGTGCCTGCAGCTCGATTCGCTGCTGTTCCACCTGCTCCGCCAACTCCCGCTGAAGCCGTTCTCTGTCGAGGTCGCTCCAGACATCCAGCTCCAGAACGTCGGCGGCGATCGAATACTTTTCCACTGCCAGCAGTCGCTGAAAGACCTCCGGCCAGTCGGGAACGTTATTGAGGACGATCTCGACGATGGCGGCGGCGATCTCCTGCGGAGGGAGTTGTGGCAGCCAGTATTCGTCGATCACTTCGGGCCGCGCTTGCAGGAACTCGACTCCCAGCACCTCCCGGAGAACTGGCTCCCGTGTCGGCAGCGGGTGATCGGGGTCGAGGAGTTCTGCAATCCCGGCCAGCGAACGTTGCAGGCATTGCCATGCGCGACGCTCGGCCCCGGTCGACTGCTTCACCAACCGATCAACGTCCGACTGCACACTGGCAGCCCGATCCCGCAGGTGGTTCAGCAGATCCTCCGTCTCCTCCGGCAGGTATGCCTGCTGGTCAGGAGTACTCTGGCTGTGAAGCGAGATCCACCGCTGCGCGAATGTCACCGCTTCTTCCAGGAGCAGCTGCATCTCCGGAAGAGGAACCACGATCGCCGTCGATGTGTTCGGTGTCTCACCCGGATCGCCCAGCACGACGCTCGTCGAGACCCGGTTGACGAGCGATCGCACCTGAGTGAGGTCGCTGGCGCGATCCTGCAGGACCGGTTCGGTGAGCTCGTTCACCAGTCGCAGTACCTGCATCCAGCGAGGAAAGAGCGAGAGCGCCTGTTGCGACTGGCCGGTCGCCTGTTTGTGGAGTGACCAGTGGGGGCGTACGAACAGCGGTTCCATCGGGCGGAACTGCACAGTCCACCCGGCCGACTCGCTGAGCCACTGCCGTAACTCCTCCTGCAGATGGTGCAGTTCCGTTTCCCGGACCCGGGCATCCCAGCCGCGCTTCAGTGCACCGGGGAACTGACCGTTGAGCTGTTCTCCACAGGTCGCCAGCGAGACGCAATAGTTGTCAAACGCCGTACGGGTTTCGGTGTCGTTGTTGTTCCGGATGAGCATGCCGGCTCGCGTTTCGGGGGCGACGAGAGCGGCCCTGAGTGCGGCGGCGCGGCGGAAGACAACGCGGGCCCGTGCCCAGTCCCCGTTCTGGTCCGCGTCGACCTCGGCCTGCATCTCCTGCAACTCTTCAACCAGCATTGTCGCCAGCGTCCCGCGCGGAAACAGCAGCCGCTGCCCCGCGGACCAGGCCCGCACCATCCTCGACTCGAGGAACGGGACACCCACGTCGAGTGCTTCGAGTGCCCGACTAAGGTGCCACGCCAGTCCATCCCGGCCATTGATCAACAGGACCCAGACGAGATCGCTCAGGGCCTGGTATCTCTCCCCGGACGATGTGGCGTCCCGAACACGCCTGGCCGCCCGCTCGAGATCGGCCGCGTCATCCGGGGGGGGACTGTGTCCCGAGCGCGAGTCAGCGGGCGATTGTTCAGGGGGAAAGCAGGCCTGCTGCTGTGTCGACGATTCCTCCTGTCCCGAAGATGATCGTTCCACCGGCAACTCCCTGGCCAGCTGGGCCGCCGGGGGTTGCTGCATTGATGCTGCCGCCGTCCGACACACGATGCAGGCCTCGATTTCCTTGAGCGTAGAGCCGGACGCCAGTCCGAGTTGCTCAAGCAGTGGATCCCGGTGCTGCTGATAACTCTCGAGGCGCTTGATGAGTGACGAAACGTCCGGCACACGATCCGAGACGAGCTGCTGGACGATTTCGGTCAACGCTTCGGCAAGTGCACTGGATTCCCGGCTGAGCCATTCGATCTGTCCGGAGACGTCGGCAAGTTCCATTGTGTACCGCTTCGGTCTTTGGAGTGGCGGCCGTGACGCTGCCGCTGGAGATGGACTGTGAAGCGGAGGAGTGCAACTTCCGTACGCGAACAGACGAGGTGGCCCGTCCGGGATGTGATTGCGGCCCGGGGGTGAGAACGGTCGCCACCGATGGGCAGACCTGCCGCGCGGTACTCGACCAGAGTTATGACAGTGCGGACATCGCGTTGCCGCCCGTGGGCCGTCTGCGAGTTTTGGCGCAGACGGCGAGACAGAAACGACTTGCGGACAGTCGCATGAGCACCTGCTGCCGCGCGCAGGAGGACAGCGCCCTGACGCTCTGCTTCCTCCGGATGCCTCCGGCCTCACGAGACGACGAATACAGAGCCCGACCGGCTTCGAAGCACCCGGGCGTACTTCACAGCGGCGGTTGTTGCCACAGTGCAACGTACGTTGCTCAGATGCAACACTGCCGGTGCCATCCGGCCATTCGTCCCTGCCCATGAGAAAAGGCACGAAGCCACACTGGGCTCCGTGCCTTGAGAGACACGAAAATCAGCTGCAGGGTGTGCTCAGCTGAAGAGTTCTGCGATTGGCTGGCCACCGTCGGTCGCCGGGACCGGACGATTGTCGGCGTACAGCTCCTCGTGCGGATTCGCCCCGAGGCAGGCGAGGATCGTGGCGAACAGGTCCGGGACGCTGACGGGGCGATCGACAATCTCCATCGCCAGGTCGTCTGTCGTGCCGATCGCCTGGCCGATTCGCATCCCACCGCCGGCCAGCATGACGGTGAATGCCTTGGCATAGTGTCCACGACCACCCCCACCGTCGAAGTGGGCCGGCCGTCCGAACTCGGAGGCAATCACGATCAGCGTCTTGTCGAGGAGCTTTTTCTGTTCGAGGTCGACCAGCAGGGTTGAGAACGCCTGGTCGAGGCTCTGGATCAGCAGATGCTGATTGAGCTGACCTTCGTTGTGCGTGTCCCACCCGGTTCCGTTCTTGAAGTTCAGGTTGAAGGCCACTTCGATGAAGCGGGCCCCCCGCTCGATCAGCCGACGTGACAGCAGGCACCGCTGCCCGAACTCGTCTCCGTAGGCATTGCGCAAATCGGCCGGTTCGCCGCTCAGGTCGAAGGCGCTCATGAATTCGGGACCGGTCAGGCGGAACCCCTTGTCCATGGCCGTGAGGTAGTCTTCAACCCGCGGATCCGACGTCCGCGCGACGTAGCCTTCCCGGAGCTTGTTCAGCAGGGCACGACGGCGGCGGTCGCGTGCTTCGGTGATCCGCTCGGGACGAACGAGCCCCTTCGGGCCGGTTGTCGTCTCGGTGAGGTAAATGTAGCCATGCTCGGCCCCGAGAAAGCCCGGCTCGCGCGCCGGAGTCGGATTCCCCATCAGGACGTAGCTCGGCATGAGTTCGCTGAGCGGCTTCGTCAGCGCCGAGACCAGCGACCCGATCGACGGATACACAACGGTGCCACTCGTCGGCCGTCCGGTGTGCATGCGATACGCAGCCGCGGCATGCTCATCGATGACGTCGTGATGCACCGTCCGGACGGGAGCACAGCGGTCCATCAGCGGGGCGGTCTTCGAGAGATGTTCGCACACCGACACGCCGGGGATCGCCGTGTCGATCATCTCGTAGTAGCCGCCCGGATCCTTCCGGCCGTCTTTGGTTTTCCGTTTGGGGTCAAACGTGTCGATCTGGGCAGAGCCTCCCCCCAGCCACAGGAACAGGCAGTGTTCCGCTTTGCCACGTGGTTCCGTGACCGGTGTCGAGGAGGTTCCGGCGAGCAGTGTAGAAGCCAGGGAGGTCGTGGCTGCCCCAACGGCAGCAGACTGCAGAAATTGGCGTCGAGAAGTCATGGCATCCCTGAGAAGAAACGGACTCGAATCAGCAGCTCCACTATACGCTTCGGATCGGCAACTGCCAATATGCCGCTGGACCCCTTCTTGCAGGTGGCAAGCCGCACCGGATGCGTCACTTGCACGATGTCTGCGGATTGGCCGGAGCCGGTTCGTCCCGATGCTGCCGGAACGTGCATTCCGGATGCACGGGGTGCCCCCGCCGCACTCCGCAGGGGGCAGCGAATGACAATATCATCGAAACGTGCTCCGCCCTCGAGCGTCCCGAGCGGTGGCAATCAGACGATAAGCGTTCTTTCGGTGAGGGCAATCACATTCCGGAGAAGGTGATCGTCACATTGTTCTCACCTTCGGAGATGTTAACGACTTCGGTGTGGGTCTGCAGGGGAGCGATATCGGTGGGCGGTGTCGCACCCGGTTTCCCTTCTGCAGCGGCATCGAGTTGGGCCTGCTGCTCAGGGGTCGGTCCGCCGATGGTCACGGTGACCCGATGCGTGCCGATGGCAGCTCCGGGCTGCCCATCGCGGTACGTCAGGGTGAAGGTTCCGTCTGCGCCGGTGGTTCCTGTCGAGGGGGCACCCTGGTCCTGCGGCGAGAACTTCACCCTGGCATCGGCCAGCGGCTGGTCATTTCGCAGAACCTTTCCAGTCACGGGCGCCAGGTCGGGACGATCATCAGGAAGTCTCTCTCCACAACCGGTAAAGACCATTGGGAAACCCAGGAGGGCCATGACCAGCAGGTGTGCAACTCTTGGCGACATAGACATGGTTCTCGGATGGTCGATTCCAGCGGATGAACACGGGCGGAAGGCCCGGAAGACGTCAACGAGATCACAGGCGAATGCAGGCCAACGGCAGGCCCGACCTGTCGCGAGCGACGCATCTCACCTGCATTACGAAATCCCGGAGCACCCCCTTGGTACTCCGGGATTGAATCGACAGGCAACCGTCAGAAGGAACCGGTCGGCTGGCGGTCTGCACGATCGCACAGACGGATCATTGTTCCGTCGTTGATATTTTCCGAGATGAAGTTGACCACCCCGTCCATCATTGCGAACTGGGCTCCTCCGGGATGTGCCGAGGTAAACGGAGTGTTCTGCTCGTACGGGTTATTGGCCCCGTCGAGTACGGTTTCCTTCGGATTAATCGGGTGGTAATACGTGGTAATGCTCTGCCGCCAATAGTCGTTGAATTGGGGACTGGCGGGGCCACTCGACCAGGCTCCGTTCCGGTGGGCTGATGCGCGGCGATCGGCGATACCATCGACGAAGTCAGACTGTTCTCCGACCGCAATGACGTTGCTTGTCCCGTCCGTGATCGAGGCCATGTTCACAACGACTCCACGGCTGTTGGCCGGCACCAGCACGCCGTTGTACGCCCCGATCCCGTACTGGCTGTCATGCGGGTTCGGGGTCGACGTGAGATCGACTCCGCTGATCCGCGTGCCGGCCACACCGACGTAATTCTGAAGCTGCACGCTCCCGCCGGGGGCGCCCCCATTGACCGTCAGGGCCTGAAACTTCGGCATTGGTGTCGAAGGGCAGATGTACAGCTCGACCCGCAACTCGCCCATAATCTGGGCATTCTCTACACCGATCTCGGGAGCGCCCTGACCGGAAAGGTTATATCCCTCGAAGATAAAGCGGTCGTATGCAGCCTTCTGTTCAATGTTCGGAAGCAATAGCGTCATCCAGTTCGGCTGACGCATATCACGGACAATCTGCCCGATATTCCCCGGTGGCAAAACCTTGTGAGTTCCCTCATAGCTGAGTAATGCCACGGCTATGTTGTGCAAGTGGTCCTGGCACTGGCTCTTGCGAGCTGCCTCGCGAACCTGCTGCACTGCGGGGAGCAGCAGCGCCACGAGAATCGCGATAATCGCGATCACTACAAGCAATTCAATTAACGTGAAGCCGCGTCGAACGTGCATCACTTCGCCTCCCGTACAGATGAGAAAGGAAGGGAAAAAGGGCAATCGACATCAAGCGAGCCAGTCGACTGACAATCTCCATCTAGACTACGGAGAAATTCGAAAGGTTGTTGGAAAAACGCTACCGCATCGTTCCACACACGTCCATTGCAATCGAAGATTGCAGTCACCGTCGACGCGGTTGGGCGGTCAGTTTCCGGAGCGTTCGAACGGACCGTCACCACTGGCCCAACAGCAACGATCATTGCCGAACGGCAAGTCGTCGCAGGTTCCCCCGAGCACCGTTCATGGAACGGGCGGGGAACCACAACAGACTTCGTTCTAAATGACGGGTCAGCGAACCGTCAAGGGGTGATATTTCCGGAAGCGGCGGACAGAAAAGATCAGATTCATTCCGCGGTGATGGCCGCAATAGTCCTTCTGAGGGGAATCATTCGGCTCTGGTTGTCCGCGCGCGATCAGAAGCCTTCGCGGAACGACGGGCAGCCGATCTCCTGGGCATCCATCTCGCGCTTGAGGACCTCCTGGTAATGCGCCAGGCGGCGGGTTGCATCGTCGAGGGAGCCTCCGAACGAGCGGTTCTCGTCGAGATACACCAGGGGAATCGGGAACTCGACGATGTTCATCCCGTGCCGGACGGCCTGGACCCACAACTGCAGGGGCATGGCGTAGCCGGGCTCGGTAATTTCGAACTGCCGCAGTGCCTCGGCGCGGTACGCCTTGAAGCCACAGAAGGAGTCGGTCAGTCCCAGTCCGAAGCACTCGTTGAGTTGCTGGGTGATCTTCATGTTGATCCGCCGCCGGTCTTACGGAGGCAGGCTGTCTCCCGGGAATGCTTCGAGATACCGGCTTCCGGAAACGATGTGCACGGGCGGATCCTGCTCCCGGAAGAGGGCCTTGATCAGTTCGGGGATGAGCTGAGGCTGATGCTGACCATCGCAGTCGATCGTGACCAGCGCGTCGTACCCGTGGTCCAGCGTGTAAGTGAAGGCCGTCCGCAGGGCTGCACCGTAGCCCTGGTTCTCCGGATGTCGCACCACGGCAATCCCGTCCATCTCTGCCAGCAGATGCGGGGTGCGGTCGCTCGACCCGTCGTCCACCACGAGGACGTCGTCCGCGTATTGGCGGACCTCGTTGAGGACCTCCATGAGATGGGCTTCTTCGTTGTAAACGGGGAGCGCCGTGAGTGTGCGTTGGGACATGGGATCTGGAAGGGACTCGGGTCGCGCTCGCGGGACTTCGTGTCCACGCGAGCGCCTGCTCATCCGGGATCAGCGGACGTCCCTTCCCGCTCTCAATTCACGCAGCTCGCGACCTTCCTGGCGAGGTCGGGATATTCTACGCACGCGCGGACCTCCTTCCATCCGCCACTGCCAAGAATCTCGAACCCGGATTCACAAAGGCAAATCACCACGACTCTCCCTGCGCTGCGCGACCGCGATTCGAACACGAGCAGCCGGCTACTGCTCTTCCGCGGCTCTTTGTGAATCCGGCCCGGGAACAAACACGTTCCCCTGCTCGACGATGCCGGTCGAGTCGACGTTGACGATCGGCTCGGTTGTCAGACCGCTGAAGACGTTTCCACTGACGGCAATGTGGCTCGTGTGGTCGAGCGTCAGCCCGGCTGCCTCGAGGTCGTTCGCCGCCCGGCGAACCTTTCCCTCTCCCAGGTAGGAGTTCGAGAAGTTGTTGCCGGTCACCGTGATCCGACCGCTACCGGGACCGATTCGCAACCCGTGACCGGAATTGATCGTGAACGTGTTGGCGCTGACGGCACAGCCATGGGCGTCCCGCAGATCGATCCCGCCGCCGTTGTGGGCGATGACGTTCGCCGACAGCGTGATACCGTAACAGTCACGGTCGAGGATGACTCCCCACCCGTGACACTCTTCGATCATGTTTCCCGAAACGACCGAGCCGTACGTATTTTCGATGATGACGCCGTTGGCGAGGTGGTCATCGAGATTGTTGCCGGTCATGCACAGGTTGAAACCATCCACACAACGCAGGGCATCCTGGTTCTCTTCGAAGTGGCAGGCGGAAACGACAATGTCGTGACAGCCGATCAGGTGGACTCCGTTCGCCTTGTTGTAGGTGAACAGACAGTCGGCGATTCGGGGATCTTCGTAGCAGTGATCCAGCCGCACCCCATCGCCGCCGTGCGCGGTGACAGTGACTCCGTGGAGGAAGATTTCGTTCACCCACAGCGCGTCGATTCCGTGGCCACACTTTTCATTGCCAACGAGATGCAGATCTGACACCTGGATCCGCCAGCGATTGACCCGCTTCCTCGACGTTCGGTCAAACGGCTCTGGAGGCAACAGTTGCAGAGTGGGAAGCCCCTCGGTGTTGGTGTTGACAATCTGAGTGGCCGGGCCGGCTCCGGTGAGATGCACATTCTCTCCCCGGATCGTGAGTGGACGGTCGATCTCGAACCGTCCGGGCGGAACCCGCACCATTCCCCCCTCCTCAGGCACGGCGTCGAGGGCTGCCTGCAGGGTCGGAAATTCACCCGCGTTGATGATCGCGTTCGCTCCGGGGAGACGGCTTTTCTCCTCATCCGCCGGAGCGATCGGGGTGATCGCGAGAAGGGACAACAGGGCAGCATTCCACAGCAGCTTCGTCATCTGGTGATTCTCCCGAAGTGCCTGTCAGGCAGCGTCTACGCGTGCAGCGTTCGATCCGCACGGATCATGCTGGACAGCTTAGCGTCGAACGGTCCGGGCTTCGATCACCGGCGGCTGCGACCCCGGAGAGCCGCGTGTCGCAGCGAACAGAATCAGCAGCGCTCCTCCAGTCACTCTTCGCGGGTGAAGCACCGGTGCAGCGGATGACGTGCACGTGCCGCCGAAGAAATGCGGCCGGGAGAAGCACAACAATGGGGCGCACGGGAGCGCAGTGGGAACCGGTTGCTACAGAGTTTGCTTGCGATTCAAGCGGACGCAGCTTCCTCCGCTTTCGGCAGCTTGACTGTTTCCGGTGACTTGGCCTCGCACGGAATGCATTCGTTGCCGGTCATTCCGAGGTTGCCGCGCAGTTTCGCGCAGAGATTTTTCAGCGTTTCGAGCTCTTCGGCCGTAAATCCCGAGATGGCCTGTTCGCGGACCTCGTGGCACAGGCTCAGGGCACGTTCCCAGATTTCCTCGGCCTTCTCGGTCGGGTGCAGCAGATTCTTGCGACGATCCTGCGGGCACGATTCCCGCACGACCCAGCCGTCCCGCTCCATTCGACGCAGTACACCGGCCAGCGTTGGTGGTTCAATCCCCATGCATTCGGCGAGCTGGGCCTGCGAGACGTCTCCGTCGCACGACAGCCAAGCAAGCACCTCGAACTGACGCAGCGTGATCCCTTCCTGGGCGAGGCGGTCATTCAATCCCCGTCGCAGGGCGTGAGCGGTCATACAGACCCAATAGCCAACACTCTCCTCAAAATCGTATTGCAACACGGGACTGCGGCTCCATTGCCGATCGAGAGACTCGAATGAAGGGGCGGATCAAAGTGAGCTGGCGACTGCCTCAGATGATGCTTCCATGATACGCAGAACCGCCTGCAAGAGAAACTCGATCTGCAGAAAGGGGGCAAGAAGGAGCGTCGGGGGATCAACAGTCAGTACCGATCGACCCACCGGCTTCGGGCGATCCGGTTCGTCAGTACAGGGGCCTCTGGACTCAACCATCCGCCGACAGCGGGTTGATTCCGGACGGTCGGACACGGTTTCCCGAAGCGACGCTCCTCTCTTTGCCGGGGCTCAGCGATAGCAGCCCGGGTAATATCCGCCGTAAGTGCCGCCGTAATAGCCGACACCGTAATAACCGTAGTAACCGCCGTGATAACGGTCGGGGTTGTAGTAACCGTACCCCCACCCCGAATTGAAGTAGTCGGAGTAATGCCCGTGACCATACCACGCGCCTCCGTAGTAACCCGGTCCGTAGCCCGCGCCCCAGCTGATCCCGCGACGCCAATGGGCTGCCTCGGCGGGAGAATTGCCGGCGAACACCATCGCCACCATCACAATCGTCAGCACCAGAAGTCGTTTCATCAGAAACCTCCCAACGGAACTGGAATGGGCCCTCCGGCCGGAGCCAACGTGCACCGGTGCCGCAGACTCCCGCATGAGTGTATCGGCGAACGTGACGGGCGTCTAAAGCATCCGTGTCGCCGGAACGCCGTCGTTTCCGCCAAGACCGGACTGCGGGCCGGAGATCAAAACCAGACCAGAAAGGCCGGTCATCTCCAACCAACCTGATCTATGTTTCTGACGCGTTGACCATTTTGAACAGGCAGGGCCATGAATGACCTCGGACTGGTGAACGATCGCGCATCACATGTTGACCTCGATGCGCTCCGTGAAGAACTGCTGGCGATGCTCGAATCGAAGTCGCCGGAAGCGCCGGGCAGTTCGAATGCGGCCGAAAGCGAACAAGGTGATTTCGAGCCGGTCGTTGCACAGCACACGACGGATGCCAGCGGACCGGCGCGAACACCCGCCCGGCATGTGGAGGGGGATCCCTGTCCGCATTGTGGATCGACGACACCGTGGAAGAGTGCCTCGTGGTGTCCGGACTGCGGGTACTATCCGGCCATTGGACGGGTCGGCGAAATCCCCGACTCCACCGACGCGGAAGAGTTCGGCGATATCGCACTGGGCGATCTGTTCCCCGGCTGGCTGCGTGCCTCTCTGGGCGGCATGGTGGCCATCGTCGCGCTGACCTTCGCATTCGAGCACTACAGCGGCGGACGACTCGGCTATCTTTCACTGGGATCGCTCGTTCTCCTGTCGCTCGGGGGCATCCTCGCATTCACTGCTCATGTGGGGGCGTTCTTTGCCGGACTCCGAACATCGAGCGATGTCACCGTCGTGAAATTTCTCTGCTTCCCTCTTGATGTGTGGAAGCCGGTCTTCAAGCGACTGCCTGAGAACTCGGGGCTGATCGCCCGCATGGCGTGGGGCGTAACGATGTGTATCTCGGCACTGTCGATCCTGGGTCCGATCAAGCTCGACGAGATCAAGAAAGACATTCTCAGCCGACAGAAGCCGAAGCAGAGCGTGGTCGGAACGATGGTTTCGACGATGGCCAAGGCCACCGGCCAGCCCACCCCCGCAACGGCGTCGGGCGATTTCGAAGAATCCCTCGAAGGTTTTGCCGGCAAGGCACTCGGCCAGTCCGGACTCGATGGCGATCTCGCCGGGCAACTGGAAAGTGGAGTGACGGGAGATCTGACCGGGGACCTCTCCGGAGGTCTGCATGATGGACTGGTCGATCCCCCGGCTCTTGCCGCACTCGATGCGGAAGGAGAACTCATCCCTCCCAACGCACAGGCGGCGGCGCAAGAGGTCTCCCGCTGTCTCGTCTTCGGTTATCTCACCAATGCCGAAGGAGAAATCCGGTCAGTCCTGCTGTCGACTGACGGGACGCAGTCGCGACCCCGTTTTATCGCAACGCTGCCGGTGTCTTTGCTCACCGCGACTGATCGCGAAGTGCTTGTGGCGGCACTCCCCCAGCTGCGTGTTGAGCGGCCACTCACCTGGTCTCCGTACGGAGGACAGTGGGTCGAGCCGTCGATCACGCTCGCTGTCTGGAGTGATGGGGTGATGTACAACCAGTTCCAGAACCCGACGGCGCGGGTGATTGAACGCAGCCGGCTCTCGCAGCAGGCCTCTCGCACCGGTCCCGGGATCACGCCGGAAGTTCGCTTCCCAGTTCCCTGATGCGCTGCCGAAGCCGGTTCGCGCCGGCGAAGACCTCTCCCAGCAATCCAAAGCTCTGACCCCGTGCGACATACGCGGGGATGTCGTCGACGTACAGGCAGAGTTGCGGAGGACACCGAATCAGTTCCAGCGCCCGTTCGTAAATCGCTGCCTCGGGCTTGCAGGCTCCCACTTCAAACGACAGCGCCATCGCGTCGAAATTCTCCAGCAGGTCGGACTGGCGGCGGATCCACTCAAGATGCGGACGGCTCGTGTTCGAGATCAGCACCAGCCGACATCCCGGGGGCGGGCGTGAAGAGGTCGGATGCTGCTTCGAAGAGTGCGTCGGGGAGCAAGGGGCATCCCAGTTCCCGTGAGATTGAAGCGGCACACTCCGCTTCGCTCAACCGGCCGGTTTCCAGATCCTTCAGCAAGCCGCGAACGAACAGCAGTTCGTGGACCGTCTGTACCGGGCAACCGGCCACCTCGCTGATCTGCCGGCACATGCGGTCGTGGCAGAACTCGAACAGAACGTTCCCCAGATCGAAGAGAACCGTCTTCAACATGGCAGGCCGCTCACTCCCAGCCGCTCACGCGGCGCGGGGACGCTGGTTCATGCGGTCGATCTTGTCGTGCAGTCGCGAAAAGTTACGAAGGTAGCGATCGTAATCCTGCCCTTTGAAGGCGAAGAACTCACCGACCTCCGGATGCGGGAGGATCAGAAACCGCTCGTCGCGGATGCCTTCGACAACGCAATCGGCGACCTGTTCGACGGTTACCGATGTCTGGTGCAGGAACCGGTGGATGGGGTCGGAATGATCGAGGAATCCGGTATCGACACCGGCCGGGCAGAGGCACGAGCAGCGAATCCCCTTCCGCTGGTAATTGACAGCCAGCCACTCGGTGAACGCCACGGTTCCGTGCTTGGTCACCGAGTACGGAGCCGAGCCCACTTCGGTGAGCAATCCGGCGGCCGAGGCGGTTGTCAGGAAATACCCGTCCCCCTGCCTGAGCATCTGCGGGATGACATGCCGCGACGCGTTGACGTGCGACATGACGTTGATCTGCCAGTTCCACAGCCATTCGTCATCGGACACGTCGAACCCGCCGCTGGTCGTGACACCGGCGTTCGAGATAAACAGATCGATGCGTCCGTACCAGTCGATGGTGTGATTGACGAGCCTGTCGAAATGCTCCGGCCTTGCGACGTCACAGGGAATCGCCACTGCGTCCAGCGGATGAGCGACCTCCTCGGCGGCAGCGAGATCCTTGTCGGAAACGACAACGATGGCCCCCTCGCGGTGGAATCGTTCGGCCAGTCCCCGGCCGATCCCGGCTCCAGCCCCGGTAATGGCAGCGACGCGACGATTCAGATCCATCAGTG
The DNA here is from genome assembly GCA_964624215.1 of uncultured Planctomycetaceae bacterium. GTDB lineage: Bacteria > Planctomycetota > Planctomycetia > Planctomycetales > Planctomycetaceae > CAZUXX01. The sequence goes on along the minus strand of CAZUXX010000008.1, from coordinate 964 downwards.
CACTCCGTGCCGGGCGATGTGTTCGCCGGGTGATACCAGAATCGTTCGCCGGCGCGAGCGCGAGTTCGCATGCCCCCGCGGCTGAGCAGAAGCTACGGTGCCGCTCGCTGGGGAAGGTCGATACGGAGCGGGCCGTCGCAATGTTTGCAGGCCACCCGCTCCTGGAGGTATTTCGCCGAGGCGCGAATCTCCTGCCGGCAATGCGGGCAATTTGCGAAGACGGCGTCGAGTCGAATCTACGGGTCGGACCGGCTGAAGGTGAAGGGAGACCGGCAGAACTTGCACTGCACCCGTCGTCCGTCGTACTTCACCGCGATCCGCAGGCGTTCCCCGCAACCGGGGCATCCGACCTGATACGCCTTGACCATTGCCGGGAGCGTCTCGCGGATCTCCGGCAATTCGACCGAACTGAGCGGTTTGGGCGGGCGCAGTTGCAGCGCCGGATTCAGCAATCGGCCACAGTTGCGGCAACGGATGATCGCCTCGGGTGCTTCTTCACCGCAGTCGGGGCAAGGACCACCGTTCCATGCACTCATTCGCTTGCCCTCTCAAGTACTCCTGACGTCAAGGCGCTGATTCGGCCCTGGATTTCAGGCTCGCAAGCGTCTGGAACCCCCGCAAGTACATCCGTCCGTTGGCGATGGCCGGTGTGGCATAGGACTCATCACCCAGGGGACTTTTCCCCAGTAGCTCGAACTCGGTCGAGGCTCTGACGACAACGACCGTCCCGTCTTCGGCAATACAGTACAACTTACCGTCCACCAGGACCGGGGAACCACTGAATTTCCCGCCAACCCGCTCGAGCCAGAGATCTTCTCCTGTCTTCAGGTTGGTGCAGCAGACGATGCCGTTGTCGAGCCACATATACATGACTCCCCCCTGAGTGACGGGAGTCGGAACGTAGGGGATTTCCTTCATGCGTTCGAAGCGTACCTTCGCGGCCGGCGATCCGTCTCCGGCCGGC